>CAZAJH010000125.1:0-5651 GCA_964485385.1 uncultured Flavobacterium sp. | reverse complement strand
CCAATCGTTGATATCTGGCTTGGCCAATCGCGAACCATTACCTGTCCATTTGGCTGGATTTTCAGAGAATTTGCCATCAATCAACGGCTGTTTTTCGCCATTCAAAGGTTGGTAATTATCGGATGTAGGCACTTGAAATGCTTGACCTGGGATGTAATAGAAGTTGTTGTTTCGGGCATACTCTACACTAGTATCATCATCGGCACCAAAATCACGAACTCCTTTTGGGTTATTTTTCCCTTCGTATTTTCGAGCAATGTGATTCGGAACAATGTCAATAAGCAATTTCAATCCATTTTTGTGCGTTCGGGCAATAAGTGCTTCAAACTCCTGCAAACGGTTGGCTGGATTTACAGCTAAGTCTGGATTTACATTGTAATAATCTTTCACAGCATAGGGTGAACCAGCACGTCCTTTTACCACTTCGGGATCATCATTAGAAATACCTATATTAGTGTAATCGCGCACCAAAGCATGATGTGGAACCCCAGTATACCAAATGTGAGTAACGCCTAACTTTTTAATTTCTTGCAACGCCTTGTCGGTAAAATCATTAAACTTCCCTACTCCATTTTCTTCAATAGTTCCCCACGGTTTGTTGGTTGTGTTTGTATTTCCAAAAAGGCGAGTAAACACTTGATAAACGACTTTCTTCTTTTCCACTACAGTAATCTTTTTATTGTTTTTAGACATTTTTTTCTTCTTTGTTTGCGCCGAAGCATGCAATGCGGCGACAACCATCACAAACAACAATAGCTTTTTCATAAGGTAAATTTTTACATCAGTCAACAAATATAAAAATAAGGTTACGAAGTGCAACTATACGAAACTATTTTCTCTTGTCTAATTCTTTACTCGTGATAAATATTTCTTAATTCAAACTTCACTTAGTAGAATTTACTTAAATTTGGCACAAAATTACCGGCATTGAAAAACCTAGTTTATTTCATACTTTTAGCACTTCCATTCTTTTTACAAGCGCAAGTTCAACAGGGCGGTACAATCGTAATTGAACACGCTGATTTTCAAGACATCAATCAGTACGAATTTCCGGATGCCATGATTCTGACAGGCAACATCAGAGCCAATCACGATGGAGCTGTTTTAAGTTGCAATAAAGCGTACTATTACATCAAAGAAAATTATTTGAAAGCTTTTGGAAACGTGAATATTGTTCAGGGTGATACTTTGTTTTTGCATGGTGATTACGCCGAATACAATGGCAATATTCGTCATGCGTACACCACGGGAAATGTTTCGCTACGTTCACCAGAAATGTCGTTGGTGACTGATAAAATCAATTTTGATCGAAACAGTCAAATTGCCTATTACAACAGCTTTGGAACTATTGTGAATAACGAAAATACGTTGACAAGCAATGAAGGAAAGTATTATGTAGCCCAAAAAAAATACCAGTTTTTATCAGCCGTTACAATTACCAATCCCAAATACGTCATCAAATCGAATCATTTGGATTATTACACCAACTCGGGACACACTTACCTGTTTGGACCCTCGACGATCACGGGCAAAGAAAATTTCATTTACACCGAAAAAGGTTTTTATAACACCAAGACCAACAAAGCTCACTTTATCAAAAATTCGTATATCAAATACAACGATCGATTGATCAAAGGCGACAGTTTGTATTACGATCGCAACCGCGAATTTGCTTCGGCAACGCGCAATGTCAAAATAACCGACTCCATCAACAAAGCGATTATAAAAGGCCATTACGGTGAAGTATACCGCAACAAAGACTCATTGTATATTACCAAAAGAGCTTCTGTTCGTTACTTGATTGAAAAAGACTCGATGTTTATTCATGCCAAACGATTGGTTGTTACTGGAAAACAAGGTGAACGCGTAGTAAGAGGCTACAATAACGTTCGCTTTTTCAAAACCGATATGAGTGGCAAATGCGATTCGTTACATTCCAGTCAAAAAAAGGCATTGACAAAGCTTATTGGCAAACCCATTTTGTGGAACTACGAAAACCAACTTACAGGCGATTTGATGCATTTGATTGGAAACAACAAAACCGAAAAGCTCGATTCTTTGAAGGTATTAACCAATGCTTTCATAGCCTCAAAAGATACGATTGGTTCAGGCTACAATCAAGTAAAAGGAATGAATTTGTATGGTAAATTCATCGAAAACAAACTCAATGAAGTTGACATTATCAAAAACACGGAAGTAATTTATTACATGCGTGATGATGATCAGAGTTTAATTGGAATAAAAAAAGGCGTTTGTAGCAAAATTAATATGATCTTAAATCAAGATCAAATAGAAACCATCACCTATTATAAAGAGGTTGAAGGCACGATTTATCCCGAGATAGATTTACCTGAAAACGCTAGAAAATTACGTGGATTTAATTGGCGTGGTGACGAACGAATAAAAACCAAGGAAGACATTTTTCCTCCCGAAGAAAACGAATACGACTTTGAAGCTCAGCGTGAAAAAGCAAAAGAAGACGCGCTTCCCAATACGCCGATGGAGGTTCGGAAAGAAACCCTAGAATACGACCAGAACAATCAACCTGCAAAAAAATAGAACAAAAGACTATTCCGCAGCAATGAAAATAAATCCCGATTTTTTAAAATACCAAGCGCAAACTTCACCGTATCCTTTAGGAATGGAAGTCTCTCATGCAGTGGGTTCGTACATCTACGACACCAACAATAAAAAATACCTTGATTTTGTGGCTGGTGTTTCGGCTTGTTCCTTGGGGCATCAACATCCAAGAGTAAACCAAGCCATCAAAGATCAATTGGATAAGTATTCACATGTGATGGTGTATGGCGAATATTCGCAAAGTCCAGCCGTTCAATATTGCAAATTACTGGTCGAGCATTTGCCTCAATCCCTTAATAAAGTGTATTTGGTTAATTCTGGAACTGAGGCCTGCGAAGGCGCTTTAAAGCTGGTGCGCAGAGTAACAGGTAGAAGCCAACTTATTTCATGTCATCAGGCTTATCATGGCAATACGATGGGCTCGATGAGTGTGATGGGTTTTGAAGAACGTAAGCAAGTTTTTCGACCGTTGATTCCCGATGTTGACTTTATTACTTTTAACAACGAAGATGATCTTCAAAAAATAACAACTAAAACGGCCGGTATCATCCTAGAAAGCATTCAAGGAGGTGCAGGTTTTATTGAACCTCAAAACGATTTTCTGTCCAAAGTTAAAAAACGCTGTGATGAAGTTGGCGCCTTACTAATTGTGGATGAAATTCAACCCGGATTTGGACGAACGGGAAAATTATTTGGTTTTGAAAACTATAATGTTGTTCCCGATGTAATTATTATTGGAAAAGGAATGGCTGGCGGCATGCCCGTTGGTGGGTTTATTGCCAATGAAAAACACATGGATTTGTTGAGTCATGATCCCAAACTAGGTCACATTACCACATTTGGCGGTCATCCTGTCATAGCGGCAGCTTGCTTGGCAACCTTACAAGAAATACTCGAAAAAGACTATTTATCTCAATCAGTAGCAAAAGAAAAATTATTTCGATCACTTTTGGTACATCCTTTGATACAAGAAATAAGAGGAAAGGGATTGATGTTGGCTGCAATGACCTCCGATGCCGAGATAACAAATCAAGTTATTTTGCGTTGTCAGGAAAAAGGACTTATTCTTTTTTGGTTGCTATTTGAAGGAAAAGCCATCCGAATTACGCCACCATTAACCATTTCTGAAGAGGAAATAAAAGAAGGTTGTCAGATTATTTTGGATGTAATGGACGAATTGATTTAGTTTCGAGTTGAATTTTAACACCAACTGGAACGCCGAAACCATATATTTCTTGTTAATTAAATTGTTCAAAACAATCGCAAATTTTTCTCACAATTCTCAATTACTTTCCTAATTTTATTTAGGATAATTTTAACAAAAAAGCTATGCATTTGGAACACGAAGAAGACGACTACAATTTATCCCTATCGAAATTTGAATCGATGTTGAAAACCAACAAAGTGTTCTTTTTCGACTCAGAGGAATTTGAGGAGATTATTCTTCATTACCTCGACATGGGTAAAGCCAATTTAGCAAAAAAAGCTTTAAAATTAGGTCTCGAACAACATCCAAAATCCACTGGACTCAAATTAGTTCAAGTGGAAATGTTGATTTATGAAGATAAATTGGATTTGGCCGAAAAGTTACTCAACGAATTGTATGCTATTGAGCCGACCAACGAAGAAATATTCATTCAAAAAGCCAATATTTATTCCAAAAGAGACAACCACGAAAAAGCAGTAGAACTTCTTCGAGAGGCGCTACAATTTACCGATGATTATGCCGATGTGTACAATTTAATTGGTATGGAATACCTCTTCATGGACAACCTAGAAATGGCCAAAGAAAATTTCATCAAATGTCTGGAAGAAGATATTGATGATCAGTCGGCCTTGTATAATGTGGTGTATTGCTTTGAATTTTTGGATCAAAATGCGGCTGCTATCGAATACCTTAAAACCTACATTGACCGAAATCCGTACAGTGAAATCGCTTGGCATCAATCAGGTCGCTTGTACTATGGCTTGAAAGATTATGAAAATGCCGTTAGAGCTTTTGAATTTGCTACTTATATTGACGAGCATTTTTTGGGCGCTTTCATGGAGAAAGGCAAAGCATTGGAACGTCTTAAACGCTATGAAGAAGCGATCGAAAGCTACAACAGAACCATCGAATTAGACGATCCGACTTCTTATGCGTTATTGCGTATTGGCAAGAGCTACGAGAAGTTAGGAAACAAAGCCGAAGCACTAAAATATTTCAATAAAACGGTTCATGAAGATCCACTCCTAGACAAAGGTTGGATTGCAATTACCGATTTTTACGTTCGTCAAAAAAATTACCAAAAAGCCCTTTTTTATGTAAAAAAAGCCATTGCCATCGACGACCAAAACAAAGCGTATTGGAAGCGTTATGCCACCATAAGTAAAGCCATGAATTTGTTTGAAGAAGCAGAATATGGTTACCGAAAAGCCGTAGAATTTGGTGATGGCAATATCGATACTTGGCTCTTTTGGGTTGATATTATGCAGTTTTTGGGTGAGTACGAAGCTGCAGTCAAAACCCTATTGGAAGCCAGTGAATTTTTTATTGACGATTACCAAATTGAATACCGATTGGCAGGTCTGTACTTTTTGTTGGAAGAAGAAAATAAAGGCGTTTTTCATTTGAGTAACGCTTTGCGTTTGAATTTTAACAACCATACCCTTTTAGAAGAACTTTTTCCCAGTATTTGGACCAACAAAAAAATTCAAAATTACATCAAAAAACACAACCGCTAAAATGGAAGAAAAAGCCATCAAACGCTTTGGTTTAATTGGTAAAAATATTGCTTACTCCTTTTCAAAAAAATACTTTATAGAGAAGTTTTCTGCTGCACTCTTTGACGATTGTTCCTACGAGAATTTTGATATCGCCTCAATCGAACAATTTCCTGAAATAGTTAAGAATAACCCCAGTTTAAGAGGATTAAATGTCACCATCCCTTACAAAGAAGCCATTATTCCATATTTAGACAAATTGTCTAAAAAAGCAAGTCAAATTGGTGCTGTGAATGTGATTCGTTTTACCAAAAAAGGGAAACTAAAAGGCTATAATTCTGATTATTATGGCTTTAAAAAATCAATTC
>CAZAJH010000124.1:0-5670 GCA_964485385.1 uncultured Flavobacterium sp. | reverse complement strand
ATGGAAAATATTGCATTAATCGAATCATTTTCAGAGTTTAAAGACGATAAACTTATTGATCGAGTAACGCTTATGGCGATTTTGGAAGACGTTTTTAGAAATGCTTTAAAAAAGAAATACGGTTCTGACGACAACTTCGATATCATTATCAATCCTGACAAAGGAGATATGGAAATTTGGAGAAACCGTGTAGTAGTTGCCGATGGTGAAGTGGAAGATGAAAACCAAGAAATAGCATTGTCTGAAGCCAGAAGAATCGAACCAGACTTTGAAGTAGGTGAGGATGTTTCTGAAGAAGTAAAATTGATCGATTTAGGGAGAAGAGCTATCTTAGCACTGCGACAAAATTTGATTTCCAAAATCCACGAACACGACAATACCAACCTATACAAGCAATTCAAAGACTTAATTGGAGAAATTTATACCGCAGAAGTGCATCATGTTCGCCCAAGAGTTGTAATTTTGGTTGATGATGACGGAAACGAAATTGTATTGCCAAAAGAAAAACAAATACCTTCTGACTTTTTCAGAAAAGGGGATAATGTAAAAGGAATTATCGAAAACGTGGAGTTGAAAGGGAATAAGCCTCAAATTATCATGTCTAGAACCGCACCAGCTTTCTTAGAAAAATTATTTGAGCAAGAAATACCAGAAGTTTTTGACGGTTTAATTACGATCAAAAATGTAGTGCGAATTCCAGGCGAAAAAGCCAAAGTAGCGGTTGATTCCTACGACGATAGAATTGATCCAGTTGGAGCTTGTGTGGGAATGAAAGGATCGCGTATTCATGGCATCGTTCGTGAATTAGGAAACGAAAATATCGATGTTATCAATTACACCACCAACAGTCAGTTGTACATCACTAGAGCGTTGAGCCCAGCAAAAGTTTCTTCTATTAAAATTGATGAAGAAAACAAACGCGCAGAAGTATTTTTAAAATTAGAAGAAGTTTCAAAAGCCATCGGTCGCGGTGGTCACAATATCAAATTAGCCGGTCAGTTGACGGGTTACGAATTGGATGTTATCCGTGAAGGAAACACGGCAGAAGACGAAGATGACGTAGAATTGACAGAGTTCTCAGATGAAATCGATGGATGGGTAATCGATGAATTCGCTAAAATCGGTTTAGACACGGCGCGTAGCATCCTCAAGCAAGATGTAGCTGATTTGGTTCGTAGAACCGATTTAGAAGAAGAAACTATTTTAGATGTTATCCGCATTTTAAAAGAAGAATTTGAGGATTAATCCTCACCCAATAATAAAAATTTAATTAGATTTTATGTCTGAAGGAAATATTAGAATAAACAAGGTTTTAAGGGAATTAAATATTTCTTTAGAAAGGGCTGTGGATTATCTTAAAGATAAAGGAATTGCCATTGAAGCAAGTCCAAACACAAAAATTTCTGATGATGTATACAACATTCTTTGTGGCCAATTTGCTGGTGATAAAGGAAATAAAGAAGCTTCTAAAGGAGTAAGTGAAGAAATACGAAAAGAAAAAGAAGCTCTTCGATTGGAACGCGAACGCGAAATCGAAGAAAAAAGACGTCAAGAAGAAGAACGCCAACGCCAAGAAGTAATCAAGGCTAGAGCCATTGTGTCGGGGCCTAAGCAAGTTGGTAAAATTGAGTTGGACGCCAAAACCCCACCCGCGCCTGAAGAAAAACCGGAGCCTAAAGTAGAAAAAGTAGTTCCTACAGACGAAGTAATAACAGCCCCAAAAGCAGAAGAAAAATCGACTCCAGAAGCTGCTCCAGAAACGCCAACTGAGGAGACGTATGAAACACAATACCACAGTTTAACGGGGCCTAAAATTACAGGTCAAAAAATCGATTTAGCACAGTTCGAAAAACCGAAAAAGAAAAAAGAAGATCCAAAAATTACGCCGAATAAACCAGGCGAACAAAAACCGGGAGAAAACAAAAATAAACGCAAAAGAATACCACCTAAACCAGGAGAAAACAGACCTGGAGTTTCGGGTGCAAATGGCGCTAACAAACCTGCCGGAAACAAATTTGGAGCAGGTAAACCAGGCTTCCAAAAAGGCAATCGCCCAGCTATAGTTCAAAAAGTAGAGCCTACCGAAGAAGAGGTGAAAAACCAAATCAAAGAAACACTCGAGCGTTTACAAGGTAAGGGTTCTAAATCGAAAGCGGCCAAATACCGTAGAGAGAAAAGAGATTCGCACCGTCAGCGTACCGAAGACGAAATGCAAGCACTTGAAGAAGGAAGCAAAATCCTTAAAGTGACCGAATTCGTTACAGTAGGTGAAATCGCAACCATGATGGATGTGCCAATTACCAAAGTGATCGGAACTTGTATGACGCTCGGAATCATGGTAACGATGAACCAACGTTTGGATGCAGAAACGCTATCCATTGTGGCCGACGAGTTTGGTTATGAAGTAGAATTCATCACTACTGATATCGAAGAAGCCATTGAAGTGGTTGAAGATAGAGCCGAAGATTTAGTGACTCGCGCACCTATCGTTACGGTAATGGGTCACGTCGATCACGGTAAAACATCCTTACTGGATTACATCCGTAAAGAAAACGTAATTGCAGGGGAGTCGGGTGGAATTACCCAACATATCGGTGCTTACGCCGTAATGTTAGACAACGGACAAAAAATTACATTCCTTGATACTCCAGGTCACGAAGCCTTTACGGCAATGCGTGCTCGTGGTGCTCAAGTAACCGATATCGCCATTATTGTTGCCGCTGCCGATGATGACATCATGCCACAAACCAAAGAGGCAATTAGTCACGCACAAGCAGCAGGTGTTCCGATGATTTTTGCCATCAACAAAATTGATAAACCAGCAGCTAATCCTGAAAAAATCAAGGAACAATTAGCGGGAATGAATTTGTTGGTTGAAGATTGGGGTGGAAAATACCAATCACACGATATCTCAGCCAAAATCGGTACTGGAGTAAAAGAATTACTCGAAAAAGTATTGCTCGAAGCCGAAATACTAGACCTAAAAGCCAATCCAAGTAAACCGGCTGTCGGAACGGTTGTCGAAGCACAATTAGACAAGGGTAGAGGTTATGTAACTACTGTTCTAGTTCAAGCCGGAACCTTGCGTGTGGGCGATTATGTTTTGGCAGGAAAACACCACGGAAAAATTAAAGCCATGCACGATGAGCGCGGTCATTCGGTAAAAGAAGCCGGACCTTCAACGCCTATATCAATTCTTGGTTTAGACGGTGCACCCACTGCAGGCGACAAATTCAACGTGTTTGAAGACGAACGCGAAGCCAAGCAAATCGCAGCCAAACGAACGCAATTATTACGCGAACAATCCGTTCGTACCCAAAAACACATTACGTTGGCCGAAATTGGACGTCGTATCGCTCTGGGTCAGTTCAAAGAATTAAACATCATCCTCAAAGGTGACGTGGATGGCTCTGTTGAAGCGTTATCAGATTCGTTCTCTAAATTATCAACCGAAGAAATTCAAATCAATATCATCCACAAAGGAGTGGGAGCTATTACCGAGTCCGACGTGATGTTGGCTTCGGCTTCCGATGCGATTATTATTGGATTCAACGTGCGTCCAGCCGGAAACGCCAAACAATTGGCCGACAAAGAAGAAATTGATATCCGCAACTACTCCATCATTTACGATGCAATCGACGACTTAAAAGACGCAATGGAAGGAATGCTTTCGCCAGAACTCAAAGAAGAAGTGACTGGTACTGCCGAAATCCGCGAAATCTTCAAAGTTTCCAAAGTCGGAACCATCGCAGGTTGTATGGTTACAGACGGAAAGGTATTCCGCAATTCTAAAGTGCGTTTGATTCGTGAAGGTGTGGTTATTTACACCGGCGAATTGGCTACCTTAAAACGTTTCAAAGACGATGTCAAAGAAGTAGCCAAAGGATACGATTGCGGTATGCAAATCAAAAACTACAACGACATCCAACAATACGATTTAATCGAAGCGTACCAAGAAGTCGAAGTGAAGAAAAAACTCAAATAAACCCAAAGTATAAAAAACCAATCGCATCAGATTGGTTTTTTTTATGGCGAATGGCCGCGTTTTCCATTGCAAGTCCTCGGTTTTGGTTGGCGTTTTGTACGTCATTTGTGGGCTTCCGTTGGTCGCCCCAATTTCCTCCAAAACCCACACCCAAAACCTGCGGGCTTTCCACTCCAACCGCTATCGCAACCCCAATTTCTTTCCACAAAATCTTGAAAAGACACTTTGCTTTCTCAGTGTCACTCTGTGAAATTCTCTGCGCCACTCTGTACAATAAACTTAAAAAAAGTCCATAAAAAACCATCAAGAAATCAAGTATTGAACCGACTCAATTGCCTTAATTTCTCAATGGTTTCTATGATGGGTATTAGAATGTCACGCGCAATCCAGCATAACTATTTCTTCCTGGCGCATTCATTCCCGATGCAAACGTACGGTATTGAATATCAGCTAGGTTTTCTACTCCAGCAAATAAAGTAGCATTTTTAAATACCGTAAAGGAAGCTTTAATGTTAAAGGTGTGCCAAGCCGGCATTCCACCATCAGGCGCATATTGTTCGTTGTCTTCGCCATTCAACAAATAGTCTTCAATTCCTTTTTTGCCGTTGTACAACATATAGGCTTCGCATCCGTAACGGTTTTTCATATAACTCAAACCCAGTTTGCCAAAGTACGGCGGAATGTGATCGAGTGGTGTATATCGACCATTTTCTTCCACGATTCGCCCTAGGGTATAATTGAAGTTTCCATTAAAGAATAGATGGTCAATCAGAAACCATTTTACACTGGTAGAAAATCCAGTTACAAACGCCTTTCCTTTGTTTTGATTGGCTAAAACAGCACTAGTTGTTCCATCATACAGGATCTCGGATTGGCCATTAAAAGTAAATGTATCCGTCACAATTGCATCGATAAAACGCGTGTAATAGTAATTGGTTTCCCATTCAAAGCGTTTGTTTTCGCTAACTACGCGCACACCCAAATCTGCTGTTACCGTTTTTTCAGGTTCTAAATCTTCATTGGGTACAATAATAGAGCCGTTACTCGATTCAAAAATTTTGGCCAAATCGTCAATATTAGGTACGCGGTAAGCCGAACTCAAATTAGCTATCAAGTGGATAATTTTACTGGGCTTGTGGATGATTCCCAGGGTTCCACTATAGGTTAAATTTTTTTGTTCAATACTCGTAAAAGGCAATTGAAAAATGCTATTGTCGGCAATCGTACTTTTCAAATGAGCATAACCAAAACGCGCACCAAAATTCCAATTGGTTTGGGGTGATAAGACTTCACTGTAATACAAATACAAATCGTTTCTCAACATGTTGTTATTTCCATTCGGATAACGGGTATCAATAGTTTGTATAACGCCCGTATTGATGTTGTTGCTGTATGCGCTCGATTTGAGTTCGTCGTAGTAATTCTCAAATCCGTAAATCAATTCGCTCTTGGCAAACCTTTTTTTCAGGTTAAAATCCAGTGAATAGACCGCCACTTTTTCAATTCGATTTTGCAAGTTATAGTTGTTGAATCTTCGGTTGTGGCGGCTTTCTTGTACATTTTGATAGGCCGCATTTACTGTCAGATGGCTGCCCCAAAAAATGTTCTTTTTATCAAAAGTATACACACCCAAAAGTCGCTTTTGTGGGCCATAGTACCACTCGGCATTTCTCAAACCAGTGCCA
>CAZAJH010000123.1:0-5854 GCA_964485385.1 uncultured Flavobacterium sp. | reverse complement strand
GTCAGGTTTTTAAAACCTGACAGGTGTAAAAGATACCGCCTCTATCGGGGCTAATCAAGAAATCATGTAGTTCAATCCAAATTTCCACAAAATGTAAGGACAAGTCGCGACTTGTCCCTTCAAAAACAAAAAAATAATGAAATCACAAGACATTCGTAAACAGTTTTTACAATTCTTCGAAAACAACGGACACTTAATCGTTCCGTCGGCGCCCATCGTTCTGAAAGATGATCCAACACTCATGTTCAACAATTCGGGTATGGCGCAATTCAAAGAATTTTTCTTAGGCAACGGAACGCCCAAAAGCCCAAGAATAGCCGATACACAAAAATGTCTTCGTGTTTCAGGTAAACACAACGATTTGGAAGATGTAGGTTTTGATACATACCATCACACCATGTTCGAAATGCTCGGTAACTGGTCGTTTGGCGATTATTTTAAAAAAGAAGCCATCAATTGGGCATGGCAACTGTTGACCGAAGTATATCAAATTCCAAAAGAAAATTTATACGTTTCGGTTTTCGAAGGCAATCCCGAAGAGAATGTTCCGTTCGATCAAGAAGCGTGGGACATCTGGAAGACACTGATCGATGAAGATCGTATCATCCTCGGAAATAAAAAAGACAACTTCTGGGAAATGGGCGACCAAGGTCCGTGTGGTCCTTGCTCCGAAATCCACGTTGATTTGCGCTCGGAAGAAGAAAAAGCCTTAGTTTCTGGAAAAAGTTTAGTGAATAACGACCATCCGCAAGTCATTGAAATTTGGAACAACGTGTTCATGGAATTCAATCGCAAAGCCGATGGTTCGCTCGAAAAATTACCCGCACAACACGTTGATACCGGAATGGGATTTGAGCGTTTGTGTATGGCATTACAAGGCAAAACATCCAATTACGACACCGATGTTTTTACGCCGCTAATTGAAAAAGTAGAACAAATTACGGGATATAAATACACCCCAAATCCCGCAGGGACAAGTCGCGACTTGTCCGTATCTGAAGAGCAAAACAAAACCAACATCGCTATTCGCGTAATTGTCGATCACGTGCGCGCGGTTGCCTTTGCTATTGCCGATGGTCAATTGCCGTCCAATACAGGCGCAGGGTATGTAATTCGCCGAATTTTGCGTCGCGCGATTCGTTATGGTTTCACATTCTTGAATACCAAAGAACCTTTTATCAACAAATTGGTAGAAGTATTGGCGAATCAAATGGGCGAATTCTTTCCTGAAATCAAATCGCAGCAACAATTGGTGACTAACGTGATTCGCGAGGAAGAAGCGTCGTTTTTACGAACGTTAGAGCAAGGGTTACAATTGTTAGAAAATGTGGTGGCTCAAACTTCAGGTAACAAAGTGCCAGGTGAAAAAGTATTCGAGTTGTACGATACTTTCGGTTTTCCAAAAGATCTAACAGCGTTGATATTAAAAGAAAAAGGCTATACCTATAACGAAGAAGAGTTTGAGGTTGAACTACAAAAACAAAAAGCGCGTTCGCGAGCCGCTTCTGAAGTCTCTACCGAGGATTGGTCGGTGTTGATTCCTGGTAACGTAGAAACATTTGTTGGTTACGATCAAACCGAAAACGAGGTAAAAATTACACGCATCCGTAAAGTGGATTCCAAAAAAGACGGTATTTTATACCAAATCGTTTTGGATAATACACCATTTTATCCCGAAGGTGGGGGACAAGTAGGCGATAAAGGAACATTGATTTCAGCCAACGAAACCATCGAAATCATCGATACTAAAAAAGAAAATAACTTAATATTACATTTTGCCAAACAACTTCCCGAAAAGGTAGAAGCTAATTTTGTAGCGAAAGTCAATACCGATTTGAGAACTTCCACTTCCAAAAACCACTCGGCTACGCACTTGATGCATTTGGCGTTGAGAAGCATTTTGGGCACACATGTAGAGCAAAAAGGGTCATTGGTTCATCCAAACTATTTGCGTTTCGATTTTTCGCATTTTGCCAAAGTAACTGATGAAGAAATTCAAAAAGTGGAAGCCAGCGTAAATGAACAAATTGAAGCGCAGTTGCAGTTGATTGAACACCGAAACATTCCAATTCAAGAAGCGTTGGATAAAGGGGCTATGGCGTTGTTTGGTGAAAAATATGGCGACACAGTTCGTATGATTGAGTTTGGCGACAGCAAAGAATTGTGTGGTGGAATTCACGTCAAAAATACGGCTGACATTTGGCATTTTAAAATTGTTTCAGAAGGAGCAGTAGCGGCTGGTATTCGTCGTATTGAAGCGATAACGGGTAATGCAGTAAAAGAATTCTTCAACCAACAAGAAAGTGCTTTGGCATCGATTAAAGAAGCGTTGAAAAATCCGCAAGACACCATGAAAGCTGTCATTTCGTTGCAAGAGGATAATGCCAAATTGAAAAAACAAATCGAGCAATTATTAAAAGAAAAAGCTAAAAATCTGAAAGGTGAGTTGGCTTCGCAATTGCAAGAGGTCAACGGAGTAAAATTTCTCGCTACTCAAGTCGATTTGAATCCAGAAGGAGCCAAAGATTTAGCCTACGAATTAGGAACGTTAGGAACTAACTTGTTCTTAGTCTTAGCCACTTCTGAAGACGATAAACCAATGTTAACCTGCTACATTTCAAAAGAATTAGTAGCCGAGAAAAACCTAAACGCGGGCCAAGTGGTGCGCGAATTAGGGAAATACATTCAAGGCGGCGGTGGCGGACAACCGTTCTTTGCAACAGCTGGAGGAAAAAATGCAAACGGAATAAAAGAAGCTCTCGAAAAAGCAGTTGACTTTATAAAGTAGTTTTTGTAAAATATTCTAACACAGATTGTAGAAATTAGAGAAATTTTTAGAATCTGTGTTTTTTTTAAAAGTTTTGATTTATTTCCGCTCCCCAATCTGCTGTCTCCACATCGCATAGTACAATCCTTTTTCCAATAATAAATCGTCGTGTTTGCCTTGCTCGATGATTTTTCCTTGTTCAAGAACAAAGATTTTATCCGCATGCATAATCGTTGAAAGTCGGTGCGCAATCAAAACCGTAATGCGATTGGTATCTGAAATAGTTCTTATGGTCGAATTGATTTCTTCTTCTGTAATCGAATCCAAAGCCGAAGTTGCCTCGTCAAAAATCAATAAATTCGGATTTCTTAAAATTGCTCTAGCTATCGATAGACGTTGTTTTTCGCCACCTGAAACTTTGATTCCACCTTCACCAATAGTTGAATTCAAACCGTCTTGTGCGCGTTTCAATAACTTGTCGCAACTCGCTCTTTGCAACACATCGAGCAATTCTTCATCGGTGGCATCGGGTTTAACAAACAATAAATTTTCACGTATCGTTCCCGAAAATAATTGGGCATCTTGCGTTACAAACCCGAGTTGTTGCCGCAATTCCAATAAATCAACTTCTTTCGAACTGATCCCGTTGTATAACACTTCGCCTTGAGCGGGCGGATACAAACCCACAAGTAGCTTCACCAAACTCGTTTTTCCGGCTCCAGAAGGTCCAACAAAAGCCACGGTTTCTCCTTTTTTGATGCTAAAATTAATATTCTCAACCGCAGGATGTTTGGCACTTTTGTGCTGAAAACTCACATTCGAAAACTGTAGTGAGGCTATTTTTCCAATTGTTTTGGGCTGCGTTGGACGATATTCGGAAGTAGCATTCAAGAGTTTTTCGAAATTTTCCATCGAGACTTTTGTTTCATTTCTAACGATGATAAACGAACTTAATTCTTGCAATGGGCCAAAAATAAAGAAGGTAAAAAAGACCATTGTCAACAAATCGCCGACCAAAATTTTACCGTCAAACAAAAAATAATACAAGGCAAAAACCACACAGGTTCGCATAAAATGTACCGTGGTTCCTTGAATAAAACTCAAACTTCGAATAAACCGAATTTTTTGTAATTCCAATCCGAGGATTTTAAGCGTATTGGTGTTCAAGCGTTGTTCTTCTTGTTGGGTCAATCCCAAACTTTTGACCAATTCGATATTGCGTAAACTCTCGGTGGTAGAACCCGCCAAAGAGTTGGTTTGTGTAACGATGCGTCGGGAGACTACTTTAATTTTTTTTCCTAAAGCCGAACTGACCAAGGCAATGATTGGAGCTGTAATCAAAAAGATGATGGATACACGGTAATCAATTCTTGAAATGTAAATGATTACAAAAATAAACCCAACAATGGTTTGAAAAATCAACGAAATCGAAAGTGTAATGAGTTTCTCCGAATCGGTGCGCACTTTTTGCAATTGACTCAAGGTTTCACCACTTCGTTGGTCTTCAAAATCTTCGTATGGTAAATCCAACGATTTTTTGATACCATCGGTGTACATTTCTGCTCCTGTACGTTGAATGACAATATTGGTAAAATAATCCTGAAAGTTTTTAGTAATGCGCGAAATCATCGCAGCACCCAACGACAACATGAGCCAAAACCCAACGGCTTTGACAAATCCCAATTCGTTGCCTTTGTATTTGGCTATACCCACGCCACAATCTTGCATCAACTTACCTGTAATAATAGAGTCACTCAAACTAAAACAAATGTTGATAGCAGCCATAATTAAGGCTACAAATAGCAAAATTTTGTGCTTTTTAACGTAAGAATAAAGTAGTTTCATAGTGTATTTTGAGGTGCAAAAATACGGAATAAAAACAGCTAATTGGGAGTTTAACAATTTATTAATTCTGTCGATTGTTCGGCTACGTTTAATCTATTTTGTACTTTTGAAAAACAGAATTTTTATCATGAACTTTACCACTGTTATTCCAATACCAAAATCGAATCGTCCGATACACTACCACTCAAAAATACTGTTGTTGGGTTCGTGTTTCGCTGAAAACATCGGTGATAAGTTCCGCTATTTCAAGTTTCAAAATACAGTCAACCCGTTCGGGATTATTTTCAATCCGGTTTCGATCGAGAAATTAATCCACCGAGCTGTTCACAAAATGGAATTTACCGAAAACGACATTTTCTTTCACAACGAAGCTTGGCATTGCTTTGAAGTACATTCGCAGTGTAGTAACTTTACTAAGGAAGCACTTTTAATCCAACTCAATCAAATTTTACATCAATTTCGGACTCAAATTGAAGAAGCCACGCACCTGATCATTACCTATGGAACTTCATGGGTTTACAGAAATAATTCTTCCAACGAAATGGTGGCCAATTGCCATAAAGTGTCACAAAATCAGTTTGATAAAGAATTACTTTCGGTAGATTTGACTCATAAATCAATTGAAAATACGGTTCAACTTGTCCAACAACTCAATCCCAATTGCCATTTTATTTTTACGATTTCACCCGTTCGTCATACCAAAGATGGTTTTGTCGAAAACCAACGCAGTAAAGCTCATTTGATTACGGCATTACATCAGGCTTTAGACTTTAGACTTTCAGCTTTCGACTACTTTCCTTCTTACGAAATCATGATGGACGAATTGCGCGATTATCGTTTTTATGCTGAAGATATGTTGCATCCCAATCCGACGGCTATTGATTATATTTGGATGCGTTTTTTTGAACATTTTGTTGCCGAAGAGATTTTCTCTGTGATGAATGAAGTATGCCGTATTCAAAAGGCTTTGCAACACAAACCATTCAATCCTTACTCGGAAAGCCACCAAAAATTTTTGGCCCATTTGAACCAAAAAATAGATATTTTAGCACAACAGTATCCTCAAATACAATTTTAAAATGACACAACAGACTTCTACAGATTCCGATGTTAAAAATGTGGTTGCTCCTTTGGTTCAAGCGTTGCTTCGTTCAAATAAAATGATTTATCTGATTCTTTTAGCAATAATTGGTTTTCTGATTTACCAGCTACTCACGGTAAAAAAAGACACGTCAACAGTTG
>CAZAJH010000122.1:2990-5906 GCA_964485385.1 uncultured Flavobacterium sp. | reverse complement strand
CGTGAAAATGGCCTCTTTTTTTTACTTTTATACAAAAAAAGTGGAAACAAAAGTCTTGACAACTATCGACGAAATGATGGCTCAGTTTAGCATCATCCAACAGTTGTATCCCGAAATAACGATGGAGAAATACCAATCGTACCTTGCTCAAATGATTCCGCATAAGTACCTGCAATTGGCTGTTTTTGAGCACGGTATTTGTATAGGTTTAACTGGATTTTGGACAGGAATAAAGCTTTGGTCAGGCAAATACATTGAAATCGATAATTTTATCGTACATGAAAATCACCGAAGAAAAGGCGTCGGTAAAATCATGACCGATTACATTTCGAACTTAGCTGAGCAAACCCATTGCAATATCGTGGTTTTGGATGCTTTTACTGGCAATTTCAAAGCACACCGATTTTACTACAATCAAGGCTACGCTCCTCGCGGATTCCATTTTGTAAAAACGCTGAATAAAGAAGGGTTAACCTAATATAAAAAGAAATGAAATTTATTCTAAAAATAGCTATTTTGGCCCTGATTGGGTGTTCTTCCAAAAAAGAGGTAAGCACCAATTTGCCATACGAAATCGAAACCGTTTATTTTCAAAAATGGATTGGCGGCCAAGAACAAACAGGAAGTGGTACAAACTTTTACCTCCAATTCAAACATCCGTTACCTGAAAATAGTACGTTGACCAAAGTCTACTTTCAAAACAAAGTTTCTGTTTTTGAAAAGGAAACCCCAACAGCCTACCTGGCGCACTTTTATAGCCAACCAGCCAACCGCGATTTGATTCTGGATGGCGATAGTACCAAAGAGTACGGAAATCCGGCTCCCGACTTACCTCCAAAAGCACTTTCTTTACTAAACAATGAAGCCCTTATCGAACTTAAAGAGGGCAATAAAACACAACAGTACAAAATAGTTGGCATCAAAGAAAAAGAACTTCTAGCGTATCCGTCGTCTCGACCAAGAAATTAACTATTTTTGTTTTCCAATTAGCCGTTAAAACCATTCCAAATTGAGCGTCTACAAAAGTCTTTTTAAACAAACTATCATTTACGGATTGGCCACAGTGCTCCCGCGAATGCTGAGTTTTTTACTCAATCCGTTGTATGTAAAAAAATTACCAACGCAAGAGTTTGCCGATGTTTCCATTGTTTTTTCATGGTTGGTTTTTTTCAATGTGATTCTTTCCTACGGTATGGAAACGGCTTTCTTTCGCTTTTTTAATTCCGAAACCGACAAGAAAAAAGTCAGTTCCACCGCTATGCTCTCTATATTTTGGTCGTCGTTGGTTTTTTTGGGAATAGCATTATTGTACCGAAAAACAGTAGCAAATTGGACCAATATCCATGTCGAATATGTTACCTACACCATTTGGATTCTCGTTTTAGACGCACTAGCTATTATTCCGTTTTCCCAATTGCGAGCCGAAAAAAGACCGCTTTTTTATGCCGTTGTCAAAATTGGTAATGTTATGGTTAATGTGGCTTTAAACCTCTTTTTCTTGTTGCTTTTACCCCAATTGGCCCAAAATAATCCCGAGGGTTTGTTTCACACTTTTTATTACCCCAACTTTCAGGTAGGCTATATTTTTGTATCCAATTTAATCGCCAGTTTGGCCACGTTTGTGGTGCTTTCGCCCGATTATTTCAAACTCAACTGGAAGTTCGATTGGGCTTTGTGGCGCAAAATGATGACTTACGGTTTTCCAATTCTTTTGGCCGGATTGGCCTTTGCCATCAACGAACATTTTGACAAAATCCTTCTCGAAAAACTCCATGTTCCCAAATCTGAAATCGGAGCTTATGCCGCATGCTACAAAATCGGAATGTTTATGGTGTTGTTCCGAACGGCCTACACACTCGGAATTGAACCGTTTTTCTTCAGTCACGCCAGCAACGAAAACGCGCAACAAACCTATGCCACCATTACCAAGTATTTTGTTATTTTTGGTTCGTTCATCTGTTTGTTTGTTGTGGCTTTTATCGATTTAATCAAGCAACCTCTCGTTCCAAATGAAGCGTATTGGGAAGCCATAAAAGTAGTGCCACTCATTGTTCTGGCCAATTTTTTCCTCGGCATTTATACCAATTTGTCGGTTTGGTACAAACTCATCGACAAAACCAAAATCGGCGCTTACATCTCCATTATCGGTGCTGTGGTAACTTTGGTGTTAAACTATATTTTAATTCCAAAATTCAGTTATTATGGTTCGGCCATTGCCACCATTGCGGCTTACGGAACCATGATGATTATTTCATACCAAATGGGACAAAAAAAATACCCAATTCCCTACGATATCAATCGGATTTTGGGCTATTTAGGACTCACCATTTTGTTTTCCGCACTTTCGTTTTACATTCCTTACGTACGCGAAAATTATCCCATCAAAATCGTGCTGCTTTCCGCCTTTCTTTATTTTATTTACCACAACGAAAAAGATACCTTACTCCGCATCATTAAAAGGAGAAGCTAATCGCGCTGTTCGCTCCACTTTTAGCACCAAAAGCGAAGTTTTTCTACGCTCAAAAAGCGCTTCCGTTGGTCGCGTTTTTTAGCTTACAAAAACCAATCGCTTTTGGCACCAAAGAGTTCCGCTGCCATCACGGCTAGGGCAGTAGTGTTCAGAGAGCAGAAAGCAGTTTTCAGTCACATTCCCAATTTTCAGAGAAAGATTATTCAAATTTCTTTAATTTCTCTAATCTGTGTACCGAATTAGTCATCAGTCACAGTTTCCAGTCACAGTCCCATTTTTCAGAGAAAGATTATTCAAATTTCTTTAATTTCTCTAATCTGTGTTCCCAATTAGTTATCAGTCACAGTTTTCAGTCACAGTCGCAGTTTCCAGTCGCAATCCCAATTTTCAAAGAAAGATTATTCAAATTTCTTTAATTTCTCCAATCTGTGTTCCTTACTTATTAA
>CAZAJH010000122.1:0-2890 GCA_964485385.1 uncultured Flavobacterium sp. | reverse complement strand
AGAAAGATTATTCAAATTTCTTTAATTTCTCCAATCTGTGTTCCTTACTTATTAAAGTCACAGTCATCAGTAAAAACTTTTAAAAAGCCGCTAAAAACAGATTTCTAACGCATATTTTGGATTAAAATAGAAAACCTTACTATCTTAGCAAAGTATAAAATACAACAACACGAATGACCATCAAAATCATCAACAAATCGGCACACGAATTGCCCAATTATGAAACCATCGCCTCAGCCGGAATGGATTTACGAGCTAATATTGCAGAACCAATCACACTCAAATCATTAGAACGAACCATTGTCAAAACCGGATTATTTATCGAATTGCCCATCGGTTACGAAGCGCAAGTACGCCCACGAAGCGGTCTGGCTGCCAAAAAGGGAATTACAGTGCTCAATTCGCCCGGAACCATCGATGCCGATTATCGTGGCGAAATTGGTGTTATTTTAGTCAATTTATCAAACCAAGATTTTGTCATCGAAAACGGCGAACGAATCGCACAACTGATCATCGCTAAACACGAACGCGCCGAGTGGCTCGAGGTTTCCGAATTATCAGAAACTTCTCGTGGTGAAGGCGGATTTGGATCAACAGGAATTAAATAATTTAATGATTTAAAAATTAAACTCTAAACTTTCAATTTTTAAATCTTTTAATCTTTCAATAAAATGAAAATAATAGTACCCATGGCGGGTCGCGGTTCACGCCTCCGCCCACATACATTAACCATCCCAAAACCTCTAATTCCGATTGCGGGAAAACCTATCGTTCACCGTTTGGTAGAGGATATCGCAGGTGTTTTAAATCAACCTATCGAGGAAATCGCTTTCATCATCCATGAAAGTTTCGGAAAAAAAGTAGAAGAAGAATTGGTCGCAATCGCCGAAAAATTAGGCGCAAAAGGCACAATATATTACCAAAATGAAGCGTTAGGAACAGGACACGCGATCATGTGCGCCGAAGATTCGTTGAGCGGACCCGCCGTAATTGCCTATGCCGATACGCTTATTCGTGCGACATTCAATTTGGATACCACCGCCGATAGCGTAATTTGGGTAAAACAAGTCGATCAACCCGAGGCATTTGGTGTGGTTAACCTAAACGATAACAACGAAATCATCGAGTTGGTAGAAAAACCAAAAGAGTTTGTTTCTGATTTGGCCGTAATTGGCATTTATTATTTCAAAGACGTAGGCGTTCTGAAAAACGAATTGCACTACGTACTCGAAAACAATATCATTCACGGGGGTGAGTACCAAATCAACGACGGAATCAAACGCATGATGGTAAAAGGCATGAAATTTGTACCAGGTGAAGTAGATGAATGGATGGATTGTGGAAACAAAGACGTAACGGTTGACACCAACAATCGAATGTTGCAATTTTTACATCATGATGGTGAAAATTTAGTTTCAAATGAGGTAAAATTAGAGAATGCAACGATTATTCCGCCATGTTATATTGGCGAGGATGTGGTGTTAATCAATGCAACGGTTGGACCAAACGTCTCGTTAGGCAAAGGGTGCCACGTTAGCAATTCGACAATCAAAAATAGTTTGATACAAACACATGCCCACATCAAAAATGCAGTTTTAGACAACGCCATGATTGGGAATCACGTGCATTTTGATGGTCAGTTTAAAAGTATTAGTATTGGAGATTATTCGGTTTTAGAATAATACTTTCCTAATTGGATTTTAAAACCGGTTAGGTATCAAAGAAGTAAGGAATCAAGTCAATGAAAAAAAGTGTTTTTTTAGTGTTTTTTATCGGAATGTTTTTCGTTCCAATATCGCTTTGGGCTCAAACCGAACCCGAAGACATTGCGATTGATTCGGATCAGTTTCAAGATCATTTTTACGAAGCCATCAAACAAAAAGGCATCGAAAACTATGACAAAGCCATTGCATCTCTCGAAAAATGTGTGGCTTTACAACCCGAGAATCCTACTTTGTATTTTGAACTCGGTAAAAATTATTACTATCAAAAAAAATACAAGGAAGCTTACGATAATTTTGAAAAAACAACCCAATTTGATACTAAAAATCGTTGGGCTTGGGTTGGTATGTACGATGTTTGTTATGATACCCACGATTATGCACAAGCAATTGTCATTGTTCAGAAACTAATCGAATTCAAAGAGAGTTACAAAGACGATTTGATCTCATTGTACATGAGTACGCAACAATACGATAAAGCGTTGATTTTGATCAATGAAATGAACGAAAAATACGGGAAAAACGAGCAACGCGAAATCTACAAAAGTCAAATTTTACAAGACAGCAAATACCAAGGCGCAGAAAAAGGCAATTTGTTGGATCAGATTAAGAAAAATCCAAAAGAAGAATCGAATTACATCGAATTGATTTCCATGTACTCAAAAAGCAATCAGGAAGAAAAAGCTTTAGAAGTAGCCAAAATGCTCGAAAAAGAGATTCCAACTTCTGATTGGGCGCAGGTCAGTTTATTCAAGTTTCATTTGAATAATAACGATGGAGATAAAGCCGTTGTTTCGATGAATAAAGTATTCGCAAGTGATAAAATCGACAAAAAAATCAAACACAGAATCTTGAATGAGTTTTTGATTTATACGCAAAAAAATCCGCAATATTCCGATGCTTTGGGTAAAGCAATTGCTTATTTTCAAGACGATAAAGAAGTGCAAGTAGCCAAAGAAATTGGTAAATTTTATTACAATAAAAAAGATTGGACTAATGCCGCCAAGTACTTTGAAATGCATTTAAACGCTACAGCGGATGATATTGAAACAGGGTTATTGTTGCTGCAGACTTATGTAGAAAAAGCCGATTTTTCTACACTTATTACTAAAGCAGAAGAATGGATTCAACTGTTTCCTACTCAACCACAGTTCTACTATTTTCAAGGA
>CAZAJH010000121.1:0-5933 GCA_964485385.1 uncultured Flavobacterium sp. | reverse complement strand
TGGGATGACCGAAATTCTCTAAAATGAATTGGATTCTATCGTCCTTAGATATAAGATGTTGTATATGCTTTTCCATTTATCTTGTGAATTATATTGAATATACTGCAAACAGATTTCTGATCATTGCTTCCCGAATTAGCCAAGACATCAAGGCAAGAAGGTAATAGCGAAAAGCTTGGAAGATCAAAAAGTAGTTTTTGTTGGTTTACCGAAGCGATCAACGGCAGCTATGGAAAGCCTTACTAAAAACACTATTAGGACTGAAGACTTGTAGCGAATAACTGGAATAGCCTCTAACTTCGACAAGCTCAGTTCGACAAGCTCAGTTTGTCAAAGATTACCTCATAGTTGTACTTCTTAAGTACTAAAAATAGAACCCAAAAGAGCCTTTAATAGCAAAATTATTTGCTTCGGGAAGGTTTCTGTAATTGCCTCTCCAACTGCAATCGAGTCGGAATACCTTGAAAATATTACCAATACCAAAGCCATATTCCCAATAGGGTTTTTCGGGAGAAAGGTAAGTTAAGCCCGAAGCATTGAGGAATTTGTTAGCATCCGAAACAGTGCCGTAAACCCCACGAATACCAATAACTTCTCGCCAATTTAATTTTCGAATACCCGGAATTCGAGCAAATAATTTGCCTTGAAAGTTGTGTTCCCATTGTAAGGTTGCGTATTCATCGGAGACAAATTCGTAAAAATTCAGGTTGTTGAATGTATTTTCGATGAGGAAATACGATTGGTTTCCGGGGATGATACTCAAAAGTCCGAGAGGTACTTCACCAAAGGTTTTACCGATTTCTGTGATGAAATGGGTTCGTCCAATAGGTCCAATAATAAGCGGTTGTTTGTAGTACAATTGAATTTTCTGGTAATCGAAATCGCTGTTGGCCAAACCTTTAAAACCTTGACTGTAATTGACAAAAACACGACTAAACGGACTGTCTACCGACATGCGTTCTACACCATAACCAATAGTTTTCCGTTTGGGTGTGAATTCGAGTTGTAAATTGACTTCGGCTTGTTTGACGTCGCTTTTGGTGGTGGTTCGGGTATCGTCGGTGTAATAATCGAGTTGGAACGTATCGGAAGCTGATTCGAGGGTGCGGTACGAAAATCCGGTTTGAATAGTAAAATTCTTGATTGGCTCAATTTCGATCGAAAAATTAGACAAATTGATATTGGTTAATTTTCCATTATTTCCGGTAGCAAACAAACTCGAAGAAGCAAAACTACGTCCCAAAATGTCGTTGGTCGTAGTTAAACTGGCTCCAATCTGTTCGACATCACGACGATTTCCTCCCGAAATAATCAAACGGTTTTTTTTGTCAATCATCCATTTTCCCGAAATACCGTATTTGAATTTATTGTCGTTGAATCCGTAGGCGGTGTACGCTTGAATGCGCCATGGATCGTTGCGTCCGAAATACGTTCGACCCCCCACGCGAAGGCGAATTCCCTCTACATCATTGTATCCAAAGGTGGAGTAGATAGGGCCGTAATCAAAATTTTTAAACTCAATGTAGCCACTGCCCAAAATAGAAACCAAATTATAAATCTGCTTGAATTTCTTCACTGTTTTGAGCGTATCGAGCATTTTGTATATTCCTGCTTCGTCTTTGTTGAGCTTTTCAAAACGGTTTTCGTTCCAATATTCATCGGATCGATTGTAGACCGAATTGTCGATAAAATTGACTTCTTCTTTGTAGAATTTATCGGGTTTTTCTTCGTTAAATTTGTGGTTTTTGATCAGGGTAGTTCGCTTGCCATAAACTCCTTTAGATTCTTCTTTCTTGCGGAGTGCAAAATCAGACATCATGTGATCACGTGTCAATAAAAACACCGAATCGTTGAGTACTTCAAAATCTTGTTCGATGTAAATTTCTTTCACCCAGTTGATGTTGGCACTTTTGGTTACCGACATACTGATATTTTTGATGGCAAAAGTGGTATCATTCACCCAGAAATTCCCTTTGAAAGTCAATTCGTTTTTCCGGCGAGGATAGAACAAAATATTGTAGCACCATTTGTCGTCAATAAAAGTACTATCGGCCAAAACATAGTTGTACACGTCAATTCCGGTGCGCGATAATGGACTTGTAAAAGGTTTATCAAAAAAGACCAAGTAATTGTTGTAGATATCAAAATCGTTGTATAAATCTTTGATAAAGGTGTTCACCATATCGCCGTTTTCTAGACCTGAATTGCGGTTAGCCTTGAGAATTTCTTTGGTTTTATTTTTAGTATTATCACCATAAACATCCGAAATGGCTTCGTTGATAAAAATAGGCAAATAGGTTTTTCCTGTTACTTTGGAAGTATCAACCTTATCAAAAATGAACTCCATGCCTTTAAAAATTTTACTTTTCATAAAGGCACTATCGATGGTGTTCATGTCAAATTCTACTTTCTCATACTTTTCGTATTGGTATTGATTGAACATTTTGAGTCCGTTTTTACGACGACGTTCCCAAATTTTACGTAAAATATCAAGTGCTGGATTGTTCTTTTTTGATGTTTTTCCGGTGTAAACTACAACTTCTTTCAGCACTTCTTCTTCGTTCAAGACAATTTTCATGTCGTAGGTTACCTTTTTGGTTAAGCTAACTTCTCGTGTCACATAACCCATAAAAGACACTTCAATTGTGGTATAATCTTTTGGAGATTCAAGGTAAAAACGTCCATCTTCGTTGCTCACAATTCCCTCTGTTGAACCTTGAAAAACAACGTTAGCAAACGGAATAGGCTCATTTTTTTTATCAACAATAATACCACTTACTTTAGTTTGAGAAAAAGCAGTTTGTAAGGCAAATACGAAAAAAAGAAGCTTAAAAAAAGTAGTTTTTGTCATGATACTAAAAAAAAATGCCACCCACTGGTGTAGATGGCATCAAATATAGGAGTTTAAATTATTTGTAAAGTACTTTTTTTACAGCTTTAACAACATCGTCAGCATTAGGTAACCATTCCTTTAGCAAGGTTGGTGAGTAAGGCGCAGGTGTATCTGCTGTTGTAATACGCTGAATTGGTGCATCAAGATAATCAAAAGCGCGCTCTTGAACCATATAAGTGATTTCAGAAGCTACACTAGCAAAGGGCCAAGCTTCTTCTAACACTACCAACCTATTGGTTTTCTTTACGGAATTGATGATTGCATCGTAATCCATCGGACGAACTGTTCTCAAGTCAATGATTTCACAAGAAATCCCCTCTTTGGCCAATTCATCGGCAGCAGTAAACGCTTCTTTAATAATCTTACCAAAAGATACAATGGTAACATCTTTTCCTTCGCGTTTTACATCAGCAACACCTATTGGCAAAACATACTCGCCTTCTGGCACTTCACCTTTATCGCCATACATTTGTTCCGATTCCATAAAAATAACTGGATCATCATCCCGAATGGCCGCTTTCAACAAACCTTTGGCATCGTATGGTGTAGAAGGAACAATTACCTTGAGACCTGGCGTATTGGCAAACCAATTCTCAAAGGCCTGCGAGTGCGTTGCTCCCAATTGACCGGCAGAAGCAGTTGGACCTCGGAATACCATTGGCATCGGAAACTGTCCAGCTGACATTTGACGCATCTTAGCTGCGTTGTTGATGATTTGATCGATACCAACCAATGAAAAGTTGAAGGTCATGAACTCTACAATAGGACGACATCCATTCATGGCCGAACCTACAGCAATTCCGGCAAAACCTAATTCGGCAATTGGAGTATCAATTACGCGTTTGGGTCCGAATTCATCCAACATTCCTTTTGATGCTTTGTAAGCACCATTGTATTCTGCTACCTCTTCACCAAGCAAGTAAACCGATTCGTCGCGACGCATTTCTTCGCTCATTGCTTCCGCTATGGCTTCTCTAAATTGTATCGTTCTCATATAAAAATATCTTAGATCGTTTTTTGGAATGGCAAAAGTAAAAAATTAATACCTATAAAAAAACATTCTACCTATTAAATAATCGGCATATTTACTTGATGAAACTTACTAAACAAACGTTAATTTCGTTTTCCTGTCCTACTAAAAACGCTACGAAATCGATATAATTCTACACTTTTTTGAAAAAATACTATGCACGCATACAATTATTCGAAATATATTTTATACTTTTACGGCAGAAATTTTTTAATCAAAAATACAATGAAAATATTAGTTTGTATCAGTCATGTTCCCGATACCACTTCCAAAATCAATTTTGTGAATGGCGACTCAGAATTTGACACCAATGGCGTTCAGTATGTGATAAATCCGAATGACGAATTCGGATTGACAAGAGCGGTTTGGTTTCAAGAGCAACAAGGGGCAAAAGTTACGGTAGTCAATGTAGGCGGTCCTGATACTGAGCCAACATTAAGAAAAGCATTAGCCATAGGCGCCGACGATGCTATTCGTGTAAACGCTACTCCAACCGATGGTTTTTTTGTAGCCAAACAACTAGCAGAAGTAGTTAAAAATGGTGGATACGATTTGGTGATTTGTGGAAAAGAATCGTTGGATTACAACGGTGGTATGGTTCCTGGTATGATGGCAGGCTTGTTGGGTTACAACTTTGTAAACTCATGCACGGAATTGACAGTTGATGGTAATTCGGCTAAAGCAGCTCGCGAAATTGATGGCGGCAAAGAAGTGATATCGGCTTCCTTACCGTTAATTGTAGGCGGACAAAAAGGTTTGGTGGAAGAAAAAGATTTACGCATCCCGAACATGCGCGGAATTATGACTGCACGAACTAAAACTTTACAAGTTGTTGAACCCGTTGGTGCTGAAAACGCTACCAAAGCTGTCAAATTTGAAAAACCAGCTCCAAAATCGGCTGTGAAATTGGTATCAGCTGACAATTTGGATGAATTAATCAACTTATTGCACAACGAGGCAAAAGTGATTTAATTGTCAAAAGTCGAAAGTCGAAAGTCGAAAGCCAAAAGTCGAAGGTGGAAAGCAGAAAATGGAAAATTAATATTCTTTTGACTTAGAACTTTAGACTTTGGACTCACACAAATAATTTAAAATTCACAATTTAAAATAGTAAATCATGTCATTATTAATATACGCAGAATCGCAAGAAGGCAAATTCAAAAAAGTAGCTTTTGAATTGGCTTCCTATGCCAAAAAAGTGGCTGAATCAATGGGAACTACCGTGACGGCAGTAACTGTAAATGCAGGAAATGTTGCTGAACTTGCCAACTATGGTGTAAGTAAAGTATTGAAAGTAAACAACGATAAATTAGCCAATTTTAATGCCAAAGCTTACGCCGATGTTATCCAACAAGCTGCCCAAAAAGAAGGTGCAAAAGTTATTGTTCTTTCCTCTACAACCGACAGTTTGTATATGGCCGGATTAGTCGCTGTTGGATTGAATGCTGGATTTGCCTCAAATGTGGTTGGCTTACCTATTTCAACTTCCCCATTCCAAGTAAAAAGAACTGCATTTTCGAACAAAGCTTTCAATATAACTGAAATCACAACTGATGTAAAAGTGTTGTCGTTGGCCAAAAACTCATTTGGTTTAACAGAAAACACAACCTCATTGTCTGAAGAGGATTTTGCACCAAGTTTAAATGATGCTGATTTTGCTGTAAAAGTAGAATCGGTGGAAAAAACAACTGGAAAAGTAACCATTGCCGATGCCGACATCGTTGTATCAGGTGGACGCGGATTAAAAGGTCCTGAAAACTGGGGAATTTTAGAAGAATTAGCAACTACACTAGGAGCAGCTACTGCGTGTTCAAAACCCGTTTCAGATTTGGGCTGGAGACCACACAGTGAGCACGTAGGTCAGACTGGAAAACCAGTAGCTACCAATTTATACATTGCTGTAGGAATTTCGGGCGCTATCCAACACATTGCTGGAATCAACTCATCAAAGGTAAAAGTGGTTATCAATACCGATGCTGAAGCACCATTTTTTAAAGTTGCCGATTACGG
>CAZAJH010000120.1:0-5953 GCA_964485385.1 uncultured Flavobacterium sp. | reverse complement strand
CATCACGATGTCACTAAATTTGTCCATGTACCAGGAAAATTAGACTACATTCTTCATTTTGCTTCTCCTGCTAGCCCAATAGACTATTTAAAAATTCCGATTCAAACCTTAAAAGTAGGTTCACTTGGCACACATAATTTATTAGGTTTGGCCAGAGTAAAGAAAGCCAGAATCCTTATAGCTTCTACCTCAGAGATTTATGGCGATCCGCTAGTTCATCCACAGACAGAAGAATATTACGGCAATGTTAATACAATAGGCCCTAGAGGTGTTTACGACGAGGCCAAACGCTTTCAAGAGTCCATCACCATGGCTTACCATACTTTTCATGGTGTAGAAACCAGAATTGTTCGTATTTTCAACACCTATGGACCCAGAATGCGACTAAATGACGGTAGAGTTATTCCTGCCTTTATCGGACAAGCACTAAGAGGAGAAGACTTAACCATTTTTGGAGACGGAAGCCAAACGCGTTCGTTTTGTTATGTTACCGATCAAGTAGAGGGAATATTCAGACTCTTGCATTCAGATTATATTTATCCGGTAAATATTGGAAACCCGGATGAAATTACTATCAAAGATTTTGCAGAAGAAATCATTAAACTGACAGGTACAACCCAAAAGTTGATTTACCATCCCTTGCCAATAAACGATCCTCTGCAACGGCAACCAGACATCACCAAAGCCAGAGAAATACTAGGTTGGGAACCCCAAGTTAATCGGGCAGAGGGAATGAAGCTTACTTACGATTATTTCAAATCGCTTTCATCAGAAGAATTAGTAAAAGAAGAACACAAAGATTTTTCTAAATACATTTTTTAAGTGAGAAGGAATACCGGTAGATTTTCGATTTATATCAGACCTTTTTCTTATGGTTTAGATTTGATTATTATTAATTTCCTAGCAGAAATTATTTTAAACCAATCGATAACCTCTCTATACTATCATATTTACGTATCGTTTTCTTGGTTGGTTATTTCCTGGAATGTCGGATTTTATGAAATTTACAGGTACACCAAACTCCAAGAAATTTATGAGAAAATAATTAAACAGTATATTGTTTTTGTTATTGTAAACTTTGCTTTTATTGGCTTTTTTTCCAAGCTTTCTTCCCCAGCAGAAGTGCTAAAATTTACTACGGCGGCCGTTCTGCTTATCTCTGCTGAAAAGTTGTTTTTTTACTATTTTCTCAAACGCTTCAGAGTGGTTTTTGGTGGAAATTACAGAACAGTCGTTTTAATTGGAGAACAAAAAAATACGAGTCAATTGGCACATTTTTTTAATGATAATCCCGATTACGGATACAGACTTCAAAAAACATTTCACCTCGACCTGGAGAAAAAAGCCAAAATACAAGAATGTTATCAGTTTGTTTTAGAAAATAAGATAGACGAAATTTACTGTTCAATTGAAGATTTATCCAAATCGGAGGTGAATGACTTAATAGATTTTTCGGATAATAATTTAAAGACATTAAAGTTTTTGCCCAACAAAAAGGAACCGACTTCACGAAGTATGAAATACGACTATTACGGATATATCCCGATTATTTCTCTTCGTAATATTCCACAAGAGATTTGGTTAAATAAAATTGTAAAAAGAGTTTTTGACGTTGTTTTTTCGCTCCTTATTATCGTTTTTCTCTTGTCTTGGTTGGTTCCCATAATGGCCATTCTGATAAAGTTAGAATCCAAAGGACCTGTGTTTTTCAAACAAGGGAGACCGGGTTACAACGAAAAAGAGTTCTTTTGTTATAAATTCCGTTCCATGCGAATCAATAATACTACGGAGAAAGAGGCTTCTAAAGGCGACCCAAGAGTAACCAAAACGGGTCGTTTCATTCGCAAAACAAGCATGGATGAATTGCCCCAATTTTTAAATGTTCTCAAAGGCGAAATGTCGGTTGTGGGTCCCAGACCGCATCTTTGGTCTCAAAACAAGTCTTACGCCAATAAAATCAAAAAGTATATGGTGCGTCACTATGTAAAACCAGGTATTACAGGATTGGCTCAAGTGAAGGGGTTTAGAGGCGAGATAGAAACCGATGACGACATGATTAACCGAATTAATTTAGATGTTTATTACATAGAAAATTGGTCGCTGATTATGGATATCAAAATTATTTTTCAAACGGTGATTAATATCTTCAAAGGCGAAGAAAAAGCGTATTAAAAAACTTCCAGTGCAATCAATTGTCTCATTTGTTCATTGAGATTGAATTGAGCTTCTGCCGTGCTAAAAACCATTTTTTTTAAGTCTTCCATTTCTTTTCGTGATACATTCGAAATCACTTGTAATTGTTGATTAAAATCGGAAAAGTCGCCTACATTGGCCACCCAACCCAATTTGTTTTCACGCACAATAGTTTCTCCTTCACCACCACCAAAATACAAAATAGGATAGCCCAAACAGGCATATTCAAATATTTTAGAAGGAACAGAGCCATAAATACGGGTTGTTAATGGCACAACCGCAATATCAAATGTTTGGATTTTTTGGTGTAACTCTGTGCGATCTAACATGCCGTGAAAATAAATTTTACTACTAGAATGAGCGGCAATAAATTGTTCTATCTCGTTTTTTTCAGCACCATCACCAAACAAGTGCAATTCAATGTTGAGTTCGTCTAAATCAATATTTTTACACAAATCCAAAACACCTTGTGCAACACCCAATAACCCAGCATAAAAAAGTTTAATTGGAGCCTTGGGTTGGGTTTCTATTTGCATTTTTTCCACGGCATGATCGGGATAATTGCGGTAAAGAAAACAGGTTTTATTCGGATAAATCGAACGAATATGGGTTAAAATTTCATTGGATTGCCCCAAAACATGTGCGCTTTTTTTGTAGATAAATCGCTCAAGAAAAAGGGAAAAACGGTGTGAAAGTGAGCCTTTTTTTATAGCATTCAATTCAATAGCAGCCAAAGGCCATAAGTCGGAAACATTCAGAATTATTTTTTTGTTTTTTAGCGAAAGCACAAAAACGGCAATAAAAGAAAGCAGTAGTGGCGGCGATTGTACAATTACTTTTTTCGGTGTTTTTTTAAATAGTAAATAAAAAAACAAACACGTAGAAAACGACAAAATCGAAACAATACGGACTAAAAAATTTTTGCTTACACTAGGATATATCCAGAGTCTTTTGACTGTTATTCCTTTTTGGTTTTCGGTGACAAAAAATTTTCCTTGGTAAGGTTCAAACAGTTTCCCCTTCGGATAATTTCCTAGCGGACAAATCACAGTCACTTGGTAATTGTTTTGATGCAATTTCAATGCCAGCTGCTCAATTCTGTTGGCTGCGGCACCTTTTTCTGGCGGATAATAATTGGAAACGATGGTAATTTCTTGCATTCCGAAAAAGCTAAAAAAGTGATTAAAGATTTAAAAGAATAGCAATGATTCGCTCGGCTGCTTTTCCGTCCCAAAGTTCAGGAATACCCTTTTGAGTAGGTTTGTTTACTACCAATTCGCTAAATGTTTTCTTCAGGTTTTCAATAGACGTTCCTACTAAATGATTGGTTCCTACCGAAACAGTCTCAGGACGCTCAGTATTATGGCGCATCGTAAAACAAGGAATACCCAAAACCGTTGTTTCTTCCGAAATTCCGCCGCTATCCGTAATAACAGCAAAACTGTTTTTGATTAAATACATAAAGTTCAAATAGCCTTGTGGTTCAACAAAAAGGATATTCGATAGCGCGATGTTTCGTTCGCCTAAAATGGCCTTAGTTCTCGGATGAATAGGGAAAACTACTTTTTTACCATTGGCCAATTCATTGATGCCAATTAGCAATTGTACCAATTCATTTTCTTGATCTACATTGGAAGGACGGTGCAGCGTCAATACGATGTAATTTTGGTTGGTCAATTCATATTCTTCCCAAAAAGTAGGTGGGGCAATGCGGTGTAAGTTTTGGTGTAAGGTATCAATCATCACATTGCCTACAAAGTAAATCTGATTAGAATTGGCACCATACTGCAACAAATTGTCGCTAGCCCATTTGGAAGTAGTAAAGAAATAATCGGTTATACTATCGGTAACAATTCGGTTGATTTCCTCGGGCATCGACCAATCGCCCGAACGAATTCCGGCTTCTACATGCGCTACTTTTATATTGGCTTTTTTAGCTACTATTGCACACGCCATGGTAGAGTTCACATCGCCAACCACTAGTACTAAATCACATGGATGCGCTAGTAGTTCTTTTTCAAAAGCAATCATAATGGCCGCCGTTTGCTCGGCTTGGGAACCACTTTTTACTTCCAAATTAGCATCTGGATGAGGAATGTTAAGCTCTTCGAAAAAAGTATCGCTCAGGTTTTTGTCGTAATGTTGACCAGTATGTACCAATCGAAAAGCGATGTTCTTGCCTTTCAATTGTTGTTGTTTTATGGCGTTAATTAGTGGAGCAATTTTAATAAAATTGGGGCGAGCTCCTGCAACTAGTGTAATTTTCATGGTTGTTGGACTAAAGACACAAATTGTTTCAATTTACCACTTTTACTTCTTTTAAGCTGTTCTTTCCGAATAAAAGTAAAATGCAAACCTTCTTCTAAATAAGTGGTTATGGCTTTTTCAATTTGATGAATTTGATTTTGGGTTAATTCGAGTTCACTTACATATTCAATTTCAAAAGTATCAATTTTAGTTTGTTTGATCGTGAATTCTTTTACATTTCCGTCGTCTTCAATGATGCTTTTGGTAACATAGTAAAAAGTCAATCCGGGCGATTTTTTTCCGCTGGGCAACAAAGCAATATCGTTGGTTCTGCCGATTAATTTTTTGAGTATTGGTTTTTTGATGGTGCTTTTTTCATCCAACATACCAATGTCGCCAATATCATAGCGAATAAAAGGGTGCGCCTGATTGTAGAGCGATGTGATCACCACGCGTCCTTCTTGTCCGTTGGGCAAAACCACATTGTTTTCGTCTACAATTTCTACATAGAGCGTTTCGGAGTTGACTTGCCACTGGTTTTCGGGGTTTTGAAAAGCAATTAAATCCAGTTCAGAAGCGCCGTATTCGTTTACAACAGGAACTCCCAACTGCTTTTCTAACAACACTTTATCTTCTTCAAAAAGCATTTCTGAAGTAACAACGCAGCATTTTAAACTCGGACAAACTTGGGTGAGCACGAGGTTCTTTTTCTTTAAAAATTTAGCAAATAAAACAATCGAACTGGTATAGCCATTGATGTAATCGAATCTCTTTTTGGCAAATTTCTGAACCGTTTTTTCGAGTACATCGTCAGACAAATTGAAGATTGTGAATCGGTATCTATGGCTTAAAAAATCTTTGATACGTTCTTTTGAATGTCCAATAAAATCGAGTGGAATACCATAAAAACGCGCTTGTAATGAAGTGTTAAAATTGATGCCAAACCAACCAAAGCGATTGATGATAGTAGCCCAAGTTAGCGCATGACAGTATTTGTCTTTGGCAAAAATAAAAGGATCACCACTAGACCCTGATGTTTTGTTTACATATACATTTTTGCTGTTATAACGTTCTGATAATCGATTATCGAGTGGTTGTTGGAATTCCTTTTTAGTCATAATAGGAATTTCAGACCAATGATTGAAATGTTTTTTTTGGGCAAATGATTGGTAATATTGATTGTGCTCAAGGTGGTAATTGACAATGGCGTTTTTTTGACAATCAACATAGTGCTCAAAATCAGTATCAGGGAGCGATTGAATATCTTTCAATTTTTTTTGCGCTTCCACAATAGGAAACCCGTTCAAACGCAGCGATAAATTAAATAAATCAAACATTCAACAAATTAAAAAGGGCCAACGAATGTCAGCCCTTAAAAATACTATTTTATTTGAAATTAGTTTTTAATAATTTTAATAGTTTCAGTTTTCTTGTCAGAAGCGATCGAAAAGAAATAAACACCACCATTTAAAGCAGAAACATCAACCGTATTCTCTATTCCCGACATTGATTT
>CAZAJH010000119.1:0-6115 GCA_964485385.1 uncultured Flavobacterium sp. | reverse complement strand
CGGAATGAGGAGAAATCTTTGCGAATTAAAGGTTCAGAAACCATAATTTGGTCAAAAATATCCCACGAATCACGGTACGCTAATGTTCCCATTCCGTCTTTGGCCATTTGCTCAAACGGGTTGAAAATGCCCAGCGGACCCACTTCCTCTTTTTTGCGTTTGGCACCCAACTCCACTTTGACGCTTTTGTTGTACGAACCATCATTCAAATCTCCCATGGTGATGATTTTGGCATTGGGATTGATTTTAAAAAGAGAATCAATAATCTTGCGGTTTAATGCTCCAGCAGCTTCACGAAAAGGACTGCTTTTTTTCTCACCACCAGAACGTGAGGGCCAGTGATTGACTATGATACTAATTTCTTCTCCATCTAAAAAACCCGTTACTAAAAGTTGATCCCTGGTGTACACCCGATCATCAGCATTTACAGTAGCTGTGACATCATCTGTTACTTCTTCTTTTTCTTTTTTATCGGATTTTCCTTCTTGATTTTTATAAATCAACAACGGAATATTTTGAAAGCTAGTAGGAACAAAATGCTTTTTTTGATAGAGGAGTGCAACGTCTATTCCGCGTTTGTCAGGTGAGTCAAAATGAACAATGCCATACCCTTTACCTATCATTTTAGGATGCTTCACTAAATCTTCTAAAACCGCTCGGTTTTCGATTTCACAACCACCAATAAGAGTGGGCGTATTGGGATTTTCACCTGTTCCTATATCGGTAAGTACTTTGGATAAGTTATCCAGTTTTTTCTTGTATTTTTTTCCTGTCCAATTTTGTGTTCCATTTGGCAGCCACTCTTCATCATTATTAGGTCCGTTGATGGTATCAAATAAATTTTCAAAGTTGTAAAATGCAACGGTGTGAATTTGGTATTTTTTGGCCTCTTTTTTTTGAGCCACTGCAAAAGTTATTGACAATAAAGCCGTTAGTATTACTAATGTTTTGTTTATTCTCATTGATTCTAGAAAGTTATATTAAGATTAAGTTTGTACAAACTTCGAGCCAAAAGTAATTAATATTATTAAAATAATGTACATTTGCCCCGTTAAGAAATTGATTTCTTAAAAACAAAAGTTTAATTTTAATTTATTTTATGAAAAGACTTATTCTAAGTACTTTATTAGTAATGAGTGTTCTTTTTTCTTATGCCCAATCCGGTGGTTCAATAACGGGACAGGTGTTAGATTCCAAGACACAAAAGCCTATTCAAGGCGTTATTGCAACCATACAGAACTTTAATTTAACCGAAGTAAGTGATACAGAAGGTAAATTTGCATTTAAAAGTGTTCCTGTTGGTAGTTTATTGCTTCAAATCAAAAGCCAAGGTTACAAAGACCAGCTTTTTAATGTAGAAGTTGTTTTAGGTAAAAATTCGGATTTGGGAGTTATCGTAATGGAAGAAGACATTACAGACGAACAACAGTTGAGTTTGGTTACGTTAACCGAAAACGATTTGGGCGATGACAACAGTGGTTCTGAAAACACTTCAGGATTACTGCAAGCTGCGAGAGATACTTACCAACAAATTGCGGCCTTCAATTGGGGACAAGCTCGTTTTAGAATAAGAGGTCTAGACAATGAGTATAGTAATACGATGATTAATGGTATTTCTATGAACAAACTATTGGACAACAGACCTCAATGGGGAAATTGGGGCGGATTAAATGATGCTACAAGAAATCAGGAATTTACATTTGGTTCAGGACCATCTGACTATACTTTTGGAGGTATATTGGGTACGCAAGAAATCAATACTCGTGCCTCTATATACCGCAAAGGATCAAGAATTTCCTATTCGGGTACCAATTCCAATTACAACGGTCGTATCATGGGTACACATGCTTCAGGTATGAATACCAATGGTTGGGCGTTTGTGGTGTCAGCCTCAAGAAGATGGGCAGAAGAAGCGTATTTTGAAGGAACCGATTTCAGTGCTAATTCGGTGTTTGTTTCTGTTGAGAAAAAAATAAATGAAAAACATTCGTTAAACTTTACTTCGATTTATGCTCAAAATGTTAGAGGTAGAAATTCATCAAATACTGACGAAATAACGAGTATTGCCGGAATCGATTACAATTCGTTTTGGGGATGGCAAGATGGCAAGAAAAGAAATGCACGCGACCGTGAAGTTTCTGAACCGATTTTGATGTTGAGTCACTATTGGAAATTGAGCGATAAAACGAAATTGAACACCAATGTAATGCATCAGTTTGGTAAGATTGGCAACAGTAGAATCGATTTCCAAAATGCGCCAAATCCCGATCCTACGTATTACCGAAATCTGCCTAGTTATTTTACTTCTTTGTATGAAAATAATCCGGCTTTTGTTCCTGTTAGTGCTTATCAACCTGGTGGTTTAGGTGGTACGTTTACACCCGATTTAATTGGTGCTTTGAATGCTCCTTTTCTTAGTTCACCACAAATCAACTGGGATGCTATGTACCGCACCAATACCGATTTAGCAGGTATTGACCCGTTTGGTAATGAAATAAGAACTCCGAGCCGAAGCAAATATGTTTTGTATGAAGACCGAACAGATGATAATTTGTATTCAGCAAACGCCATTTTGAGCTCTCAACTTTCAAGTAATATCATCATGAACGGTGGGTTGAGTTACAATTATCTAAAATCTTCTAATTTTCAGTATTTAACAGATTTATTGGGAGGTGCGTACTTTATTGATATTGACAACTTCCAATCTGGATCAGCTCAGCAAACCGATTTGAACAATCCTGATCGAAAAATACTAGTTGGAGATAAATTTGGTTATAACTATAATTTATTTGCCAACCGCTTAGATGCCTTCACTCAATTTAAATTTACTTACAAAAAGATTGATTTTTATTTATCTCAAAACTTCGTAAGAAACACCTACCAAAGAGAAGGTTTATACAAAAACGGAATTTATCCTACTTCATCGGAAGGTAAGAGTGATAAAATTGAATTTGATAATTTTGGATTCAAAGGAGGTTTAACTTACAAAGCGTCTGGGAAACATTTCTTGACGTTGAATGCTTTGTACATGTCTAAAGCTCCGTCTATGCGAAATGTGTTTTTCAACGCCCGCCTAAGTAATGAGCCTATTCGTAACTTGAGAAGCGAAAAAATCTCGAGTTTGGATGCCAGCTATATTATAAAAACGCCCAAATTGAAAGCCCGCCTTACTGGTTTCTTTTCAGAAATAAAAGATGCTACTGAAACTTCTTTTTTCTTTGCAGAAGGAGCTTTTGAAGATTTAGATGGTGATGGTGGAGATGCCTTTGTTGCTGAAATTGTTACTGGTTTAGATAAGCTAAATGTGGGTGCAGAATTAGGTATTGAATACCAAATTACTTCTACTATCAAGGCTACTGCAGCGGCTTCATATGGAGAATATATCTACAACAGCAATCCTAATGTTGTTTTAAATAACGACAATAATGCTGCTTTAGGAAGACCTACACTTATTAACCTAGGTGAGTCAAAACTTAAAGGGTACAGACAACCCGGAATGCCACAACAAGCCTATTCTGTGGGACTAGAATACCGTGACCCTCATTTTTGGTGGATTGGTGCTAATGCAAACTATTTGAGCGACACTTATCTTGACGTTTCCTCAGTACTTCGAACCAACTCTTTTGTTCGTAATCCAGCCTCTGTCAATGGTAGTCCATTTCCTGAAATCACACAAGAGCGAGTTGATGAGTTGTTGGAGCAAGAAAAATTTGATCCTTACACACTTGTCAATGTTACAGGCGGAAAATCATGGCGAATTTCAGGAAAAAATCCAGTAACACTTGGTATCTTTGCTACCTTGAACAACATTTTTAACGTACGTTACAAAACAGGTGGTTTTGAACAAGCTCGTAACGCAAATTTCAGAGAACTGAATCAAGACTTAGCGAGTGGCACACCTTCGTTTGCACCGCGTTATTTTTATGGTTTCGGAAGAACCTACTTTTTTAACCTTTACATCAATTTTTAATAAAAAATATTTATGAAAACAAATTATTTAAAATCAATTTTTACCCTAGTAATAGTGGCATTATTGTCAACTGGATGTGTTGACGATGATTATGAGACTCCAAGCTTTGACTGTATTGAAACTACTTTGCAAAAAAATAAAGAAGTTGCTGATATACCAGCAACGGCCATTGTTACACAATATACGGATGATGATGTAATTGAAGCTTATGTGACTTCGAGTGATAAAGAAGGAAACTTCTTCAAATCTGTTTCATTTGTTTCTACAGATGGCGCAAAAGCGTTCAGTATTCCTATGGACGTAGAAGCAACCTTTACTAGTTTTGAACCTGGAAGAAAGGTTTTAATTAAAATGAAAAACTTGTATACTGACATCTCCAATGGAGGAATGCGTATTGGAGGTTTATTTGTAAACTCAGCTGGTACAGCATCTGTTGGAAGGTTGTCGAGAGCTCAAGTGCAAGCTACTGTTTTTAAATCGTGTACCTTTAAAAATGAAGATGAAATTGTTCAGAATGTAAGTTTAGTAGACTTGAAAAACGACAATAATATCAACAAACTAATTGAATTGAGCGGTGTACAATTTGTTGATGAATCAGTAAGCGATACTTACTACAATTCTACAAATGACTTGGGTGGAGCGACCAATCACTTTATAACGGATCGATTTGGTATAAAAGTCATTTTTAGAACTAGTAGCTTTGCTGGTTTTGCTGGAAAAACAGTACCTTCTAGAAGTGGTAAAATAAGAGGGATACTTACCAAATTTGGTGAAGATTATCAATTTTTAGCACGATATGAAAGTGATATCAAACTAACTGACGCAAGATTTAGTACCTACCCTTCTATCTTTAGTCAAAATTTTGAATCGGTAACAAGTTTAGGAAATGGATCTTTTCTTAATTTGTCCGGATGGTCTAATGTATCTATGAATAATACTGCAGCAAATGCCGAAAGATGGGAAGGAAGAATTTTTAGCGGTAATAAATACGCTCAGATGTCTTTGTTTGGAACTAGCGATGTTAATGGTGATGTACGATTGATAACTCCTGCCATTAACTTAAATTCAACTTCAAATGACATTTTGAAATTTGGAATCAAAACTGCTTTCTGGGAAGGCTTGGCGTTGACGGTATGGTATTCTACCAACTATACTGGTTCTGGAACTGTTGCTGATATCAATGCTGCAACATGGACCGAGTTAACAACCAATGTACCAAGTATTACAGATGATACTTTTGCAGATGAATTCCATGAAATGTTTGTTAACACATCAAGTATTTCGGGTACTAATGTTCATTTTTCATTCAGATACAGAGGAGGTACTGCTACAGGCGTAACCACTCTTTATCAATTAGATAATGTTGAAGTTGTAGGAGGTAATTAATCAATAGACAAACTAATCACAAATCAAATGAAAAAAACCTTATTATTTGTATTATTCTTTGCTATAATCGCTTCCTCTTGTGAATCGGATGACGACGGAGTAACCTATACAACACCCGATTATTTGAGTGGAAAATGGGTATTTAGCAAATACGGCACTATCAATGCACAGAATTATGTAATTTATCAAGATTATGTAAACGAAGCAACGTGCGAAGCTGATAACCTAGTTTTGGGCATTAACAATACCTTCACTCTAAACGATTTTAGCTCTGTAGTAGCTGGTTCATCAACTACTTGTGAAAACGACCAAACTAATGGTCAATATGTTAGAATCAATAGAGACCTAGTTTTGGTTTACACCGAGAACAACATGACGTATGAACAAACATTTAACATAGTTGCATTGACTTACAATGAAATTACTTTGTCGACCGTTAATGGTCTGGGGGAAACTGTTTTTTACAAACTTGTAAAATAGAATGACCCTGTAAAATACGCTCAAACTAAAAAAAGGCTGATTTATTGAATCAGCCTTTTTTTGTGCAAAAGAATTACTGTATTTTATACCTTTAGTAAGTTATGTGAAACCCTTTTGAAATGAGAACAACAAATAGGCATAACTTTGACGTTTTAAGCCAATCTTTCCCATCCCAACTCAAATGGATGTTACAGTAGTAATCGTCTTCTTAAATCCAAAAGAGTAAGCTGTACATCCAAGCATGGAAGATAAACTTATTGTTGCTCATGAACAAAAAGT
>CAZAJH010000118.1:0-6128 GCA_964485385.1 uncultured Flavobacterium sp. | reverse complement strand
ACCTCAAATTAATCAAAAAGATTATGTCAGTAAAAATTAGATTACAAAGACACGGTAAAAAAGGAAAACCTTTTTACTGGATTGTTGCAGCAGATGCACGCGCCAAAAGAGATGGTAGATTCTTAGAAAAATTAGGAACTTACAATCCAACTGCTAACCCAGCTATCATTGACTTAAACTTGGACAAAGCCGTTCAATGGTTACACAATGGAGCTCAACCAACCGATACGGCTAGAGCGATTCTTTCGTACAAAGGTGCTTTATTGAAACACCACTTAGACGGTGGCGTTCGCAAAGGTGCTTTAACCCAAGAACAAGCCGATGCTAAATTGGCAAAATGGTTGGAAGAAAAAGCAGGTAAAGTAGATGCTAAAAAAGACGGATTGTCTAAAAAACAAGCTGAAGCGAAAGCCAAAGCATTAAAAGCTGAAAAAGAAGCTAACGAAAAACGTTTGGCAAAAGCTGCTGCTGTTGAAACAGTAGAAGAAGTAGCTGAAGAATTAGAAAATGTGGCTGAAGAAACAGTTGCTCAAGTAGAAGAAACTGCTGCTGAAGTTACTGAAGCACCTGAGACTGAAGCTCCAGCGGAAGAAGCAGTTGCCGAAGCTACTCCAGAAGTGGAAGCTGCTGCAGAAGAAGCTCCAGCTGCTGACGAAGCTAGCGAGGAAGCAGAAGCTTAATACCGAAGCGATAATGCGCAAAGACGATTGTTTTTATCTTGGCAAAATCGCTAAAAAATTTAGTTTCAAAGGAGAAGTCCTTATCTATTTAGATACCGACGAACCCGAATTATACGAAAACATGGAATCAGTATTTGTTGACTTTAACAACAATCTGGTTCCATTTTTTATGGAACAATCTTCACTTTACAAAAACGATTTTCTGCGGGTAAAGTTTGAAGATGTAGATTCTGAAGCCGACGCCGACGAAATCATAGGCTGCGAAATTTACTTACCGCTTTCGATGCTACCCAAATTAGAAGGTAACAAATTCTATTTTCACGAAGTCATCGGCTTTGACATCGAAGACCAACGATTGGGCATTTTCGGAAAAATTGTTTCCATTAATGACACCGCAGCGCAACCTTTATTCGAAGTCATCAAAGACAACGTGACCGAAATTCTAGTTCCAATGATTGACGAATTTTTAGTCAAAATTGACCGCGAAAACAAAAAAGTGGTGATGAATTTGCCTGAAGGTTTGATTGAGATGTACTTGTAAAGATTTTTGGATTGTAAGATTATAGGATTTTAGGACTTTAAGATTATATGATTTTTTTTTGAAGCTTTTTCCTGCTTTCGCCTTTATCTTGTTCCGTAAACTCCACAAGGATATCGGCTCTATCAGGGCTAGGGCAATACAATTCAAAAGTACGTTTATCTTACAATCAACTAATCCAACAGCGAAGCGATTCCTAAAGTCCTAAAATCTTACCGTCTTACAGTCTTAAAGTCTTACAATCTAAAAATCAAATGTTCCAATTCAAACAATTTTCAATCAACCAAGATCGCTGCGCCATGAAAGTAGGTACTGATGCAGTGTTGCTTGGCGCTTGGTGCCCCATTGACAACAACCCTTTTTCGGTTTTGGATATTGGTGCTGGTACTGGAATATTGTCGTTGATGTTAGCGCAACGAACTATTGCTGAGCAAATTGACGCCATCGAAATTGATGAAGACGCCTACGAACAATGCGTAGAAAATTTTGAAGCCTCGCCATGGAGCGACCGATTATTCTGTTTTCATGCGGGTTTGGACGAATTTGTAGACGAACCCGAAGACGAATACGATATCATTATTTCCAATCCGCCGTTTTATGCCGAAAACTACAAAACCGATAATGATTCGCGCGACTTGGCTCGTTTTCAAGATGCCTTGCCTTTTGAAGAATTAGTCGATGCCGCGCAATTACTACTTTCAGAAAACGGTATTTTTGCCGTCATTATTCCTTTTAAAGAAGAAGAGCGATTCATTGATTTGTGCGCCGAAGTGGAACTTTTTCCCGTAAAAGTAACACGTGTCAAAGGATCGCACACGACTCCCATTGTGCGCAGTTTATTGGCTTTTAAGCGTTACGAATTACCTGTTTTAGAAGCCGACGAATTGGTCATCGAAATCAACCGACACGAATATACCGACGATTACATCAATTTGACGAAAGATTTTTATTTGAAGATGTAGCCTTAGCCCCGACTGCAATGGAAAGCATTTTGCGCGAAAATTGTAGTTTTTTCTTGGCGAAAAAAAGCGACAACAGAAGCTCTTTTTTGGCCGAAGAAAAACACAATTTTGGGCAAAATCTTGGAATGAAAGGCGGGACAAAGCTTCAAAGAAAATGGAATAATAATTTTTTGGGATTCCTTCGTTCCTCGCAATGACATATTGGAAAATTTATAACACTTGTTGAACAAAATCTCAAATATGTTTTCTTACCTTTGCAAACGATTTCGTAATGCTGTTTTTGCTAATTACTGATCACTAATTACTAATCACTTTTTAAGAAAATGAAACCAGATTTATTTCAAGCTCCCGACTATTATTTGTTGGATGATTTGCTAACAGAAGAACATAAATTAGTGCGCGATTCGGCTCGTGCGTGGGTAAAACGCGAAGTTTCTCCGATCATTGAGGACTATGCACAACGTGCTGAATTTCCGAAACAAATCATTAAAGGTTTGGGCGAAATTGGCGGATTTGGTCCGTACATTCCGGAGCAATACGGTGGTGCTGGATTGGATCAAATTTCGTATGGTTTGATTATGCAAGAAATTGAGCGCGGTGATTCGGGTGTTCGTTCGACCTCATCGGTACAATCGTCATTGGTGATGTACCCGATTTGGAAATTCGGAACCGAAGAACAACGCATGAAATACTTACCCAAACTCGCAACAGGAGAATTCATGGGCTGTTTCGGATTGACAGAACCTGATTACGGTTCGAATCCGAGTGGCATGGTAACCAACTTCAAAGACATGGGCGACCACTATTTATTGAACGGCGCCAAAATGTGGATTTCGAATGCACCATTTGCCGATGTGGCTGTGGTTTGGGCGAAAAACGAAGAAGGCAGAATTCACGGATTGATTGTGGAGCGTGGCATGGAAGGCTTTACCACTCCCGAAACGCACAACAAATGGTCGTTGCGTGCTTCGGCTACGGGCGAATTGATTTTTGACAACGTAAAAGTGCCTAAAGAAAACTTATTACCAGGCAAATCTGGTTTGGGTGCGCCAATGATGTGTTTGGATTCGGCTCGTTATGGCATTGCTTGGGGTGCGATTGGTGCTGCTATGGATTGCTACGACACAGCTTTGCGTTATGCCAAAGAACGCATTCAATTTGACAAACCAATTGCCGCTTTTCAGTTGCAACAAAAGAAATTAGCCGAAATGATCACTGAAATTACCAAAGCGCAATTGTTGACGTGGCGATTGGGTGTGTTGCGAAACGAAGGAAAAGCAACTACAGCTCAAATTTCGATGGCAAAAAGAAACAATGTAGATATGGCCATCAATATTGCTCGCGAGGCACGTCAAATGTTGGGCGGAATGGGAATCACAGGCGAATATTCGATCATGCGTCACAGTATGAACTTGGAAAGTGTTATCACTTACGAAGGAACACACGACATTCACTTGTTGATTACTGGTGCGGATATTACAGGAATTCCGTCGTTTAAATAAAAGCTGGAATACGAAATAAAGAAAATGCTTCTCAATCAAGAGAAGCTTTTTTTGTTAAAGACCTGTCAGGTTTTTGAAACCTGACAGGTCTATTCCTCTCTAGAAAATTACTTACTCATCCTTAACGAGTTAAATGTTTTACTAACAAAAACGCATTAAACAATAACTAAAAATGATACAAAATGCTTCTCGTTGTGGAGAAGCATTTTTATTTTTGTAGGGATGATTACATCCAAATTGCTATCGTAATCGTACATTATAAAAAAAATGCTATGACTATTCAAATTATCAATCAATCCATCGAGAATCAGAAACAACAATTATTGCAACACTCGTTATACGAAAAAGTAAAAACCATAGACGATTTGCATTGTTTTTTGGAAAACCATGTGTTTGCCGTGTGGGATTTTATGTCGCTTTTGAAAGCTTTGCAAAGTAAATTAACTTGTACAACTACGCCATGGTTGCCTGTTGGGAATCCGGCTATTCGGTATTTGATTAATGAAATTGTAGTGGCAGAAGAAACCGATTTGGCTCAAGACGGTTCGCGTCAGAGTCATTTTGAAATGTATTTAGATGCTATGCAACAATGTGGAGCAAATACGCGCCCTGTTTTACACTTTTTGGAAGATGTAAAACGCACACAAAATATATTTGTTTCAATCAAACAGAGTGATTTACATCCAAATGTAAAAGCGTTCTTAGACTTTACCTTTCGTGTCATTGAAGAAGGCAAACCGCACCAAATTGCGGCTGCATTCACTTTTGGAAGAGAAGATTTGATTCCGAGTATGTTTACTGAAATTTTACATAATTTTCAAGTAAACTTCCCCGAAACGGATTTGTCCAAACTGATTTATTACTTTGAGCGCCACATCGAATTGGATGCTGATGAACACGGTCCTATGGCGATGCAAATGATTAGTGAATTGTGTGGCGATGTTGAGCAAAATTGGAACGAAGTGAAAGAAGTTTCGGTACTTGCCTTAGAAAAACGCATTGGTTTGTGGAACGCCATTGAAGAGCAAATTGTAGCAAAAGAAGCGCTTGTTTAGTCTTTTTTCTTCTTCTTTTTCTCTTTTCCTTCCTTAGATTTCGGTTTTTTCAGTAACTCATCCAACGACAAATTGTATTTGGTGGTAATGATGAAACGGTCGGTTTTGGTGGTATTCCATTTGTCTTCGTAGATCACCGACAACCCTACTGTATTGCCGAATTTTAACTTATAATCTCCACCCACTTGATAGCGTGTGCGGTGGTATTTGAATGCTTTGTCTTCGAGTTTTACAAAAAATTCGGGAGAAAGATAAATAGATGCCTTGCTTTTTGGAATATTGTAATCGATTGTAAATCTTTGGCGCAGGTATTGATTCGGTTCTTTGAATTCGCTCCAATACGTTGGATTAAAATACGGTGTACTAAATTGGTACCGCGTACGCGAACGCAGCGCGAATTTCTTTATTTTGTAGTCAAAAATAAACGAAGCAAACAAGCGCTGGTTGTCATTTTCAAATGAGGTAGTGTAACGATAACCCGCTTCCACGCTTATTTTTTTGGTGATTTTATATTCGCCCGAAAGCTGAAAAACGCTCGCTTGAAAGGTAGAAATATCTTTTTCTAAGGCATAACGATAATCGAATTCTACCCGCCATTTTTTATTGATTTTGTAATCAATTGAAGGCGAAAAACGGTATTGTAGGTCAGTGTTTTGGGCTTTTAATGAGAAAAAGCAACCAAAAAACAGGACAAAACTGATTGACTTTTTGAGTTGCATATTAATCATTATCCATTGATGTTGGCAAAATATTTTCACTTTCTTTGGTAAAATAATACGCTTTTACCAGCGCCGTATCTTTCAAATAGTTGAGGGAAATAATGTCTACCTTATGAATCGGCAATCCTGTTCTTGCAGTTAGATCTTGAATCAATTCCTCTCTGTTTTCGGGTTTAACCAATTCTACTCTATCGTAAATTATTTCCTTGTAACTTTCATTGTTTAAGAAATTGAGATTTTCGAGTACAAATGTCAGTACAACAATGACCGAGTTGCAGATTAAAAGCAACATGAAACCATCTTTTATAGTAGCCAAAGAATTTAACATCCCTAGCGCCACACACATAAAAAAGTAACCCATGTCTTTGATGGAAACTACTATGGTTCGGTAGCGAATGATGGAAAAAATAGCAAAAAGTCCAAAAGCAAAACCCATTTTAATTTTTGTCGCACCCAAAAGGTAACAAATCATAAAATTGATGATGTTGAACAAAATAAAAGTGAAAATAAAATCTTTATTTTTATGTTTTGGGTAATAAATAAAGCCAACTAAAATCAAAATGGCTACCAAATCGATAATTGATCGAGTGGCAAAATCGCTGGTGTCAAATACATTTTTAACTACTTCTTCGGTTTCCATGGGTTAAATGCTTTTTATCTTTTTGATTAATC
>CAZAJH010000117.1:0-6164 GCA_964485385.1 uncultured Flavobacterium sp. | reverse complement strand
GTATTTTTTCCTTTTAATTCAATGTTTAAAGGAACCTTTTTGTCTATTATATTAATTATTTCCTCTAAGGTTGGAATTGTATGATTCCCATTAACGACCACATTTTGTAGTTCACTGTAGCTGTAATCTTCTATTTTACCCTTTGCATTGGTTAAGTTATCCAGAGTTTCATCATGAAAAACGACAACTTCACCAGTTTTTAACACAAAAACATCAATTTCAATCATATCAACTTCCAATTCTAAGGCTTTTTTTACAGAAGCAATTGTGTTTTCGGTTTCATGACCCATAGCGCCTCGATGGCCTATATTGATTGGTTTTTTCATAGTAGAACAACTAGTAAAAAATAATACTAGGCCGTAAAGATATAGCTTACGTTTCATTCATTTATTTTTTTTCTTCCAAAAGTAAAATAGAGTAGTCGGTATTCAAACTCACTTTTCCTTCCTTCACTGTTGCGTCAGTATTTGAGTATACATCGAATACTTTGGTTCCGTTTTCAAAAATAGTGCCTACAGAAATTTCTTTTTTTCCTAGAGGTAAATCCAATCCTACCACTACTTTATCGTGGTTGTAAACCCGACTGAATACATAAGGCGCATCTGAAATCTTGGCGTGAATTCCGGCACCTACAGCTGGGTGGTTTTTTCTGAAATTGCCCAGTCGTTGGTAGTGGTACAACAATTTGTAAGCGTTTTTGTTGTAAGTCAGCTCGTCCCAATTCATCATCGAACGTAAATTTGCATCACCTTTTGCTCCTTCTACTTCAAGCGGACGGGCCAATTCATCACCATAATATACTTGCGCAATTCCCGGTGAAAGCAACAACTTGATTCCTGCTTCAAAAGTTTTTTCTCTTTTTTTGTCAAACGGCCAACTGTCGTCGTGAGAACTCAAGTAATTCATCACACTTAATCCTTTTAAATCCGATTGTAAAACTGTCGAATAGTTCGCAAATAATTCCTCATACGATTTATTAGCATCGCCTTTGAAATCGAAGTTAATTAAACTCTGAAATCCATTTTGAAAGTAATTGACTTTTTTGTCGCCATAATCGTAAAATTGTTTTCCATGCAAGCCATAGCCGTAGACTTCACCGACCAAAAAGAATTTATTGTTGTCTAATACTTTATTGGGATTGTTTTTTTTGTATGCTTCAAAAGTCATTTGGCATACCTTGCCAAAATCAAACCAAACATCTTCGGTTGTGTGTTTAACGGTATCTACACGATACGCATCAATGCCAAAATCGGTAATGTAATCGGCCAACCACTTCATGATATAGTATTTTGGTGCTCTCGGGTAACCTGTTTTAGCAAAAAAAGCATCCAACTCGGCCACTTCTTGTTCGTAACGACCTTCTTTTTTCCATTTTTCAATCAACATTTCTGGTAACCCTACATTTTGATTGCTTTCGGTTTTCACGTCAAATAAGCCTGTTACCAAGGTACAATTGATGTAGGTATCATAACTTTTATAAGTACAATTGGGCTCTGAACGCACCCAATCGTCGGGGTATTTGGCATCCAATTCGGTAGCATGCCCTGTATGATTAATTACGGCATCGAGCATAATTCGAATACCTTTAGCGTGTGCTTTCTCGACCAATTCTGCTAAATCTTCACGCGTGCCATAACTCGGGTCAAGGGCTGTCCAATCTTTGGTCCAATAGCCGTGAAACCCATAGGTGTTTCCGGTGCCTTCGTCTACAGAACCGTGAATTTGTTCCACTACTGGCGTCATCCAGATCGCGGTGATTCCCAAATCGGTAAAATAGCCTTCCTCTAATTTTTGAATTACACCCCGAATATCACCACCTTCAAAACCGCGCAATTTTCCTGTTGGCTTATCTCTTTTGATAATGGCATCGTTAGTGGTATTGCCGTTCAAAAATCGATCGGTTACTAAAAAGTACACATTGGCATTTTCCCATATAAAAGGCGTTTTGCTCTCATTTTTTGCAACAGTTTGTTGGGTTGACTTACAGCTTACTAAGGAAAGTGAAGCAATCAGTAGGACATAAATTTTATTCATTTAGTATTCAATTTTAAGTTCAGATAATGTAGACGAATTCCACGTAAACGGAATAACGACAAATTCAGAGTCGTTAGTTAAAGCCAGTTCTTTGCCATTCAAAAGTATCCGTTTGGGTTGTAAATGATGGAGATTTAAGTTGATGTTTTTTGTTTCAGAAGTAAAGTTTTTACCAACTAGTGAAGTAAATTGTAAGGTTACGGTTTTGCCCGAAATTGTACTGTTGAATTGTAACAATTCGTAAGCTCCATTTTCAAATGCATTCGGTGTTTCACCATTGTCATGGTACAGTTGCCCTGACGATTGGGTAACACTTTCATCAAAATAATAATGCAGATCGATATTTTTTAATGAATATTGCGTGGTATTTTGAATGGTTTTAATCATTGGAATAAAACTGCCACCACGCACAAATACAGGAATGTAATTTTCGTTCACTTTAACTTTCTCGGTAGAACCAGCACGGTGTTTTTTATCTGTATAAAAGTCAAACCAATTGCTGCTTTTAGGAAAATACACTTCGGTTGAAGTTACTCCAGCTTGAGTGATGGGTTTTACTAAAAATGCATTTCCCCAAAGGTAACTTTCTTTCTCGTTTTGTAGTGCGGAATTGGAAGGTTCTTCAAAAAATAGCGGACGCATTAATGGCGTGCCTTTGGTGCTGTTTTCAAAGGCAAGGGTATAATTGTAGGGCATTAATTGGTAACGCAATTCTACCGATTTTTTGGCTTTGGCTTTCGTTATGATATCTTTTCTGGCTACCTCAGAGGCTACTTCTTCTTGTGCATGTGGACGGAAAATAGGTTGAAAAACCCCGTATTGCAACCAACGCAAATACAATTCGTTATCGTAATAATCACCTGCAAATCCACCCAAATCGCTGTGCATGTAGGCTAGGCCTTGCATTCCCATTTGTAGTGCAATTTCCATTTGGCTTTGCAATCCGCCCCAACTGCGTGACACATCTCCACTCCACGGAATCATACCAAATCGTTGTGAACCCGAATAACCAGCGCGCATCAAAATAAAAGGCCGCTGTTTGGGAAAATCTGTTTGATAACCTTCGGCTACTAATTTGGCCCAATTGTGTCCGTAAATGTTGTGTACTTCATCGGCTTTGCCAGCCCAAGTTCTGGCTTTGGATGGAAAAACTTCGGGTTCACCCAAATCGCCCCACCAACCGCCAACACCTTGATGCATAAGATCTTTATAAATATTCCAAAACCAATTTTTTCCCTCAGGTTTAAAAATATCAACGATACCGGTATTGCCAAAATAGAAATCCCATGTAGCTGGATTTCCGTTACCGAGTGTGGCCAACACTTTTTGGTCTACAGCTTCTTGCCATTTTGATGAAGTAGTGAGAATGAACGGTTCTGTGATGAGTATTGTTTTTACACCTTTTGCATTCAAATCAGCCATCATTTTTTGGGGATTGGGAAAGTTGTCTTTATCCCATTCCAAGTTGCCCATGGTACCTTTGATGGTTTTGCCAAACCAATACAAATCGAGAATAATGGCGTCAACCGGAATTTTATCTTCTTCAAATTTGCGGATGGTGTTGTTTACTTCGTCTTGACTATGGTAGCCAAATCGCGACGAAAAATTACCAAATGCCCAACGCGGTGGCAAGGGTTGTTTACCGGTTAAATCGGTGTAATTTTGAATTAATTTCTCCCACGTTTTGCCCACAATTACTTGATAGGTTTTGCGCCCTGAAATGGTTTCGTAAGCTAAGGTATTGTCTTTTTTTGAATCCAAATCCAAGTAACCAATGGCTGCATTATCAAAATGAACAGCAAATTGTTTGGAGGATAAAACCAATGGAATACAAAAGTTCATCAACTCGGCGCGGGTTTCATAACCGTAATGCGCTCGGTTGTATAGTTGCAAGCGATGGCCACGGCGGTTCATGCCTAAAGCTCTAGCGCCACCACCAAATAATGCATCATCATTGCCAATGTTGAAATCCAAAATTTCAGTGGAGTCTTTCTTAGTGTAACCGTTTTTTTCAGCAAGTAAAAGATTGCCTTTGTTATCTAAATACTGAATTTGAAAAGGCACTAAGTTGATGTTGACTTTAAGTGTGTTTGTATTTAGAATTAAATTGGTTTTTGACTTGGAAAACGCAACTTTTAGTTTTTCAGGTTTTTTGATTACGGCATGCGAATTTGGGTTGAATTGCTCGCCATTGGGAATAAAAGAGGTTTCCACTATTTCGTTGGAATACGGCAAAATACGGTAACTTCCGTCAGAGGTTTTAACTTCTAAAATCGAATTTTTCCACTGGTGTGATAGGTATTTTCGATTGGCGTTTTGTGCCAATGAAATGGTGGTTATGAATAATAGGATAAATATCTTTTTCATGTAAGGTTTGTTTTAGCCCCGATTGCAACGAAAATCCTTTTTATTTTTTTTGAGGCACGAAAAATAAAAATAAAAAGATTGCAGTGGAAAGCGGGAAATAGCTTCAAAAAATTATTTTAATTCTAGCAAATAAACAGATTTGGGTTGTATAGTAATATCCTTTTGAACATCTACCGTTTGGTTGGTGATTACATCGCGTCCTTCACGATAGTTTTGTAAATTTTCTTTAAATCGGGTTGTCGTGAATGTTTGGGATTCGTTGCTATTATTAATTACAACCATTACACTCTCGGTTTCGTTGTGGCGGAAATAGGTATACACATTATTTTCAGGAACATAATGAGTCATTTTTCCGTGGTGAATCACTGGTTTGTTTTTTCTCCAATTAAAAAGTTGACTGGTAAAGTCGAAAAACTTTTTTTGCTCTTCAGTTCTTCCTGAAGCGGAAAAAGCATTGTTAGTATCGCCAATCCAACCGCCTGGAAAATCACGACGAATATCACCATCGCCAACGGCTTTGCTTCCTGCCATGCCAATTTCAGTTCCATAGTATACCTGAGGAATTCCGCGAATTGTAGCAATTAAAGCCATTGCCATTTGGTATTTTTTGAAATCGTTTTTGTACAATTCGTTGAAGCGATTGATGTCGTGATTGTCCACAAAAACCATGATATTGTTGATATTGGGATAGAGAAAATCGTTGTTGAAGTTTTCAAAAATCCGCACCATTCCGTTGCGCCATTCTTGTTTGTCTTCATTAAAAACGCCATTCATAATGATTTCTTCCAAGGTAAAATCCATCACACTGGGTAGATGGGAATTGTAACTTTGAATGGCTGCTATTTTACTATCTTTTTGCCAATAAGCTATTTGAGCTTGATCATAATACCAAGCTTCGCCAACAATATTGAAATTAGGGTATTCATCGGTAATGGATTTGGTCCATTGCGCAATAGCTATTTTGTCGTTGTACGGATAAGTGTCTACTCTAAAACCATCCAAATCCGCATATTCAATCCACCAAATGGCATTTTGTGTGAGGTATTTGAGCACCAAAGGATTCGATTGATTGAGGTCGGGCATCGATTTTACAAACCAGCCATCCATACACAAATTGGTGTCGTATTTAGAGGCATTGGTGTCAAACTGCGTCGCCATTCGGTAATTGGTTTGTTTGTAACCCGGAAATTGATGTATCCAATCGTAAGTGGGCAAATCCTGCATCATCCAATGCATATAACCCCAGTGATTGGTTACATAATCCATAATGTTTTTCATGCCTCGTCGGTGCAATTCTTGAGACAAACGCAAATAGTCTTCGTTGGTGCCGAAGCGGGAATCAATTTTATACAAATCTGATTGTCCGTAAGTGTGGTAAGAACCTTTTTCGTCGTTGTCTTCGCACAATGGCGTGGGCCAAATGGCAGTTGCTCCTAAACTTTTGATATAATCTAAATTTTTGATAATACCTTCAATGTCGCCGCCGTGGCGTCCGTCTTTGTTGGATCGATCTGCTTTTTCTATGGTTTCATTGGTACTGTCGTTATTTGGATTTCCGTTGGCAAAGCGATCCGACATGATGAGGTAAATCATATCCGAGCTGTCAAAACTTTTACGGTAACGCGAATTAGCTCTTCTTGCTTTAAGCGAATAGTTTTGGGTAAACGATTTGTTTTTATTTTTAAAGGTAAAGACGAAGTCTTGTGCTTTGGTATTTTTGGTATCGATGGTGACAAAAACATAATTCGGATTTTCTGTTTTTT
>CAZAJH010000116.1:5081-6185 GCA_964485385.1 uncultured Flavobacterium sp. | reverse complement strand
AAGAATAAATTAGGTGTGATAAAAGCAAAGGCGGAAAAATACAAAAAAGAACATCGGGTTGGTTCGCTTTTATTCCTTCTATCATTGTATCAAAAGTTTCAGCTTTGTAATCCATAGGGCTTACATAGTTGTATACTATTTCGCCTTCGTGATCTATAAATCCTTGGTAAAAAGATTCTGTTAATTGGTATCCTCCATCATAGAAAGAAGACAATAAAGCTCCTTTTTTTCCAAAATGGGTTGCCGCATAGTGACCGGAAACATAACTGGTTTGACACAAATTGAGCGATAAATGCAAAACATACGAACTGTGGTGTTTCGCTTTTAACACCCGAGCTCCAAGCGTAACATGAACAATGGGCTTTCTGTACGAATTGGCAATCGCAACCAAACCATCTAACATGAAATAACTACAAAAACAAACTATAACATCTGCTTCTTCTTGGAGCAACATGCGCTCAACTCGCTCTAGTAAGCTAGAATCAGTCGCATTTCCAACACTTTCAATTAGTAACTTAGGAGTATATTTTGAATTGCTTTCATTAAGTGATAACTTAAATCCATTCAAAAAATCAATTGCCAATCTGGGAAACATATCCGACTTAGGCAATAAAACACCAACTTTTAACTCCATATATTAATTTCTCGAAGGAAAAATTCCTTGCAGCGCGATACAAACATTCATTCCTAAAAAAGGGTTTCTCAAACCAATAGCCTGATTACCCCCAACGGTTTGCTCTGAAACACCACCCAAGAATGTTCCTGAAGTAACATCTTCACTAAAGTGATTGGTTACTGATGCTATCTTGTTTGTTGGAAGAGCATCTTCTCCTGTTGCAGGGTTAACCGAAACACTGACGCTGTGGTTGTGTGGAGGAAGATTTGAAGCTAGTAATGTTACGCTTTCAAATCCAGCTACTTGACCCCAAGCAATCGAGGATAAACCCGGACCAGATCCGGGATGTACCATAACTCTTCCTCTCAAATCAGGGAGTGCAAAGGTAATTTGCCCATTTCCTCCATAAGTGGTTCCTATTAAAGCAAACAATGCTGTATTTTGTGCTATCGAGATAACTTGTCCGTTGCATGGTGCCCAACCAACAG
>CAZAJH010000116.1:0-5071 GCA_964485385.1 uncultured Flavobacterium sp. | reverse complement strand
CTCGTTTCTCATTTATAAATTCAACAAATCCTGCATAATGATTTATAATTTTAGAATTAATACCGATTAGTTTCTAGAAGGAAATATTCCTTGTAAAGCAATACTGTGGTAGATTCCTACGTAAGGATTTCGAATTGGGAAAGGCTGACCACCTCCTACAGTTTGCTGATTCACACCACCAAGAAAAGCATTTGACGCAACATCTTCACTGAACGCATTGGTACTTGAAGCAATTTTGTTAGTGGGAAGTGAATCTTCACCTGTTGCCGTATTTACCGCAATTGACACAGCGTGATTGTGTGCTGGCATATTTTGTAGTAAAAGTGTAGCATTTTCAGCTCCACCTGTTTGACCTTGTACAATTGGAGATAAGCCTGGACCTTGACCAACATGAACCATACTTCTACCTCTTAAATCAGGTAAAGCAAATGTAGTTTGACCGTTTCCACCATAAGTGGTTCCTAATAAAGCGAATAAAGCTGTATTTTGAGCAATTGAAATAATTTGCCCATCACAAAATGCCCAACCTTGAGGAGGGAAACTAAATCCGAAAGCCTGAATTTGTCCTAAAAATGGATCCATAATAATTAATGTTTAAAGTTAGACTGCTATATTAAATTTGATCGTTGTTATATTGTCTTCCATTTGATGTGTAGGAAAAAGTTTGTTTCCTAGTACCAAATTATCTTCATAATGTTTGTGATTGATGTAGGCATTATTTGAGGCGATGGCCAATTCAGTGAAGTATACTCTATTATAAGTTGACACTTTAAAGAAAATTTTGGGATACTTCCCTTTTTCTTTGTTTGGCAAGTCAGTTAGAATACTATACTCCCCATTTTTATTGACTGTAATTTTGGCTTGATGCCTGTATTTCTGTGAATTGGGTGACAAATGCCAAGCTTCAACAGTGGCATTGCTCAACTCCTTTAAATTGATTTTGTCAAAAATCTGACCCTCAATTTTCACATGATTCCCTAAAAGAGTTGAAAGACGAATGTCTGCTTTCTCCTCAGCATATGGGTTGTAACCGTCATAAGGACATTCCTCTTTGTTGAATGCCTTAGCGATTGTTGTAGACGAAAGAAAAGCAACTCCCGAAGTCACTAAGGCAACATTCTTGAGAAAATTTCTTCTAGCGTACATGTTTTCCATAATTATTTGATTAATTGTTATACCCTATAAAAGTAAAAATATTTCTACAATAAGCAAGGTTTCTTTTATAACATAACAAAAATATAAAGGATGTTTTTTTTGTATATGCGTATTTATACGTGTTTTGCATATCGCAATTTTATTAACTTTGTTAAAAAAAAATCCTAAACGTGATTCCTCAAACTCATTTTGAAAAATTGTCTGCAATTTCTGACGTTATAATTGCTGACGATACCGACTTTAGCAATTTATACCATTCGTTGCATCAAATGAAAAGCATTTTTCAAGAAATTGCTGGTATTGACCCCGAACATCCAGAATACATCAAAGACATTCATCATGACACGGGTAAAGCGATTGGCCCCAGATGGGCTGAGCTATGTATTGACGACTTAATGCGAACCAAACGATTTTCAAAAGGGACTTATCATGCTATTTTAGATACTTTGGCTAAGAAAAAAGGAGAGCCTGTTGTATTATTGTATGTAGGAACAGGTCCGTTTGCCACACTAGTGATGCATTTAACCACAAAATTCAAACCTGAAGAGTTACAATTTATTTTTGTTGAAGTAAATCCAATAAGTTTAAATTATTTGAAAAATTGTATTGCTAATTTGGGCGTTGAAGCGTATGTAAAAAAGTTTATTTCCATTGATGCCACAACACTTCAACTTGAAAACGCTGGGGAAGTTGATATTTTGCTCTTGGAATGTTTGCAATATGCCTTAGTAAGAGAACAACAAGTTGCGCTAACTTACAATCTTATTCCACAACTTCGGGAAGATGTAATTTTAGTACCCAATGAAATTAAATTGAGTACTTGCTTGTTGAATTCAAAACTAAAAATGCAGCATAGCCTCAATCAATCGGATGTTCCTTATTACCAAAACATCAATACTATTTTTGTTTTAAATAAAGATGAAATTCAACGAAGAAATCGCTTGCTAGATTCCGAAAAACTACTCGAGTTTGAACCTGTGACTACCCAACTCACCGAAGATATGAACGATTACTCACGTGTTTGCATTAATACTGAAATCAACATTTATGGTGACCAAAAACTAGGAATTGATGAATGCTCACTCACCATGAACTACAAACTAAGTGATGTAGAAGAAATAAAAGATAAATCGGCTGTGATTACCCAATATATTGTAGATAAATCACCCCATTTTGTTGTAGAGTGGATTTAAGTTTTTTGCTTTTTCTTTTTGGCAGCAGGAAACAAAATATTGTTTAAAATCAATCGGTAACCAGGCGAATTCGGGTGTAAATCAAGTACTGTTGGTTCGTCGCCTACTCGGTGTTGGTAATCTTCGGGATCATGACCTCCGTAAAAAGTAAAAAAACCTTTACCTTTTTGTCCGTGAATGTATCGCGCTTCATCGTTGAGTTCGCATTTCCCCAAAACCATAATATTCGATTTGATTAACTCGCTATCAAAAGACGTACTTTGCCCCATGAATCCTTTTACCAACTGCGTGTGGTTTTGGCAAAGCATACTAGGAATAACATCCCACTTGGCCGAATATTCCATCAATGTAAAATAATCTTTTTCAAATTGGATTTTACGTTTTTCCGTCATATCAATATTTGAAAACTCATACCGCTCTGGGCGTCGTTCGAGTACAAAATCCTTAAAAGCAAACGTTTGAGAATAATCAATTTTAGTTTGGTAATTGGCATCACTATCATCACCATCAAACATAGGCTCACAAATGTCGACACCTTCTGCGGAAAGTGCTATATCAAAACTATCGGTAGCCGAACACATAGCAAACATGAATCCGCCACCAATAACAAAATCCCTGATTTTTTTTGCTACAGCTAACTTCTCTTCCGATACTTTACTGTAACCCAATTTGGCGGCCAAAGCTTCAGCATCTTTTTTTTGCTCAATGTACCAAGGTGCATTACGGTAAGCACCAAAAAATTTTCCGTATTGACCGGTAAAATCTTCATGATGCAAATGCAACCAATCGTATAAAACCAATTGATCGCTCAATACTTCTTCGTCGTATACTTCTTTGTAGGGAATTTCAGCATAAGTCAGTACCAAAGTAACCGCATCGTCCCAAGGTTGCTTCCCTTTGGGGGTATAAACAGCAATTTTAGGTGCTTTTTCTAAAATTACAGTTTCCATGTTTTGCGATGGACTTGAAATTTCATCCAGTATTTGATTGGCTTCTGCATCCGTTAAAATTTCAAAACTTACATTTCGAATCTGACACTCTTTCTTAATTTCGGGCGCGTCGGGCAGTAAAAAAGAGCCACCACGGTAATTGAGCAACCAACTCGCTTTGTATTGTTTGTCTAGCGCCCAATAGGTTATTCCGTAAGCTTTTAGATGATTTTTTTGTGAAACATCATCCATAGGCAGCAAAATAAAATTAGCTTTCATGGTTGCTACACTAACCAACATAATCGTTACAAAAAATAACCGAAGCTGTTTCATCTTTCTTTTAATTATCACTTCGAAGATACAATTTTTAATTCCAATGGTCAAAGGTAATTTTTTGTTAAATTTTTAAATCCAAAAACACGTAAAAATACGTATATACAAAACAAGTGATGTTGTTATTTTTGGATAGTAAAACTGCTACTTATGGAATCGAACGAAATTTTTCAAGAAAAGTCAAATCCGAGAAGAATTGGATTTCTCAAAAAAATTGGAGCTTTTGTATTGATTGTACTAGTGATTTGTTACGTGTACATTTCGATACGATTTATAATGAGTTAATTTAGAGTGCAAAGTCATCAAAATCGATGATTTTATTTTGCAAAGCAAACACAACCAAACCGGCTACATTTCGGGATTCTGTTTTTAACAACAAACTATTTCTGTGACCTTCAACTGTACGTGGACTAATGAACAATTTCTCGGCTATTTCTGCTGTAGAGTACTGCATACAAATCAGTTGTAAAATCTCTTTTTCACGATTGGTTAAATAATCTTCAGAAAAAAGACTTTTGTTGATTTTGGCTTTCGCATTGGGTGAAATAATGCCATCGTTGATTACCTTCAAAACTACTTCGTTGTAATAAAAACCTTTGTCATAGACTTCGTTTATGGTATCAATCATTTCTTTGGGTGTAGCATTTTTTACCAAATAAGAGACGGCTCCAACGTGAATCATATTGGCGATAAATGAATCGGTATTGTAACTGGTTAATGCTATGATTTTGATACTTGGAAACTTACTCGACATCAGCTTAGTAGCCTCGACGCCGTTGAGGTGAGGCATTTTTAAATCCATTAAAACAATATCGGGCAAATCATCAATACTATTGAGGTAGTCCATCAATTCTTGTCCATTGCTTACCTCTTTGATAATTTCCATATTTTTTTCGCGACCCAAAATAAACGAAATCCCTTTTTGAAAAAGCAATTCATCGTCGGCAATAACAATTTTGATTTTTTCTTCCATTTTAAAAAGTGATTTTGGCTTTAAATCCTTTGTCAGGAGCCGAATTAATTTCGATTGTAGCTTGGATTAAATCAATCCTACTTTGGATATTCTTCATACCCAACCCTTTCTGATTGGTGGCATCTGCTGCATCAAAACCCAATCCGTTGTCACTATATGCACAAACATTCTTGTCGCCTTCAACATTAAAAATTACGGTAATATTTTTGGCTTTACCGTGGCGAAGTGAATTGTTCATCAATTCTTGGAGTATTCTAAAAATATGCAAATGTTTTCGCTCTTCAAGGGTATCAAACTGAATGTTGTTTTCGTAATAAACCATTACCGCTTTGCTGCTGTTGAATTCTACAGCCAGCTCAGAAATAGCAGCATGAAGTCCGAATTTTTCTAATACTGGCGGTAAAAGATCGTGTGCAATTCGTCTTGAATTTTCAAGTGCTTTTGATGTTAAATTGATAATATTAGAAGTTACCTCATGGTATTCTTTT
>CAZAJH010000115.1:1162-6195 GCA_964485385.1 uncultured Flavobacterium sp. | reverse complement strand
GGGTGGCGAAACAGCCGATGTAGGCGATTTGGTGCGTACCATAATCGTTGATTCAACGGTTACCGCACGCATGAAACGAAGTGATGTTATTGATAATGCCAACATTCAGGCTGGCGATGTGATTGTGGGTTTGGCGAGTTTTGGTCAAGCTACTTACGAAAAAAGCTACAACGGCGGCATGGGCAGCAACGGTTTGACTTCGGCACGACACGATGTGTTTGCCAATTATTTAGCTACCAAATTTCCAGAAAGTTATGATAGCGCTGTTCCGAATAATTTGGTGTATTCTGGAAAAGTAAAATTGACGGATGCGGTTGAAAATTCACCCATTGATGCAGGAAAATTGGTGCTTTCGCCTACGAGAACTTATGCTCCAATCATCAAAAAAATACTGGAAAACTATTCGTCAAAAGACATTCACGGCATGGTGCATTGCAGCGGCGGCGCACAAACCAAAGTGTTGCATTTCCTGCCTGCCGATAGGCATGGTGTAGAGAACGTTCATGTGATAAAAGACAACTTATTTCCAGTTCCACCACTTTTTAAACTCATTCAAGAGCAATCCAAAACCGATTGGAAAGAAATGTACCAAGTGTTCAATTGTGGTCACCGAATGGAATTGTACGTTCCTGAAGCCATCGCTAAGGATATCATCGCCATTTCGCAATCGTTTGGTGTGGAGGCCCAAATTGTGGGTAGAGTAGAAGCTAGTGATAGCAAAAAACTCACTATTGAAAGTGAGTTTGGGGTGTTTGAATATTAGACCGTAAAACAAAATTTATGGCTTTCTTAAAAAAAATCAATGCCAAAGCAAAAGCCGAATCCAATACGGGTTTTGGTACTAATGCGTCGAGTTATGGGGGTCGTTATATTACCAAAAATGGCAATGCCAATGTGCGTAAAACAGGCATCAGTTTTTTGGATAGTATCAGTTGGTACCATACGATGCTGACCATTCCGCGTTGGAAGTTTTTTTTCATCATCATTTTATTTTACTTTTTAGTAAATTGTGCTTTTGCCACTCTTTATTTTTTAATTGGAGTAGAGCATTTGAAAGGCATTGAGGCTACCTCCAAGTTGGATCAATTTGGGCAAGCCTTTTTCTTCAGTATTCAAACGTACACTACGGTTGGTTACGGACATATTAGTCCGAGTGGATTTGTTACCAGTTTTGTCGCGGCTATTGAGGCGTTGTTTGGTCTCTTGAGTTTTGCTATTGCGACAGGTTTGTTTTACGGACGATTTAGCAAACCCAAAGCCCACATTTTGTTTTCTGAAAACGCATTGATTGCGCCATACAAAGAAGGAACTGCTCTGATGATGCGATTGACTCCTTTTAAAAATACTCATTTAACCGATGCAGAAGCCAAAATTACGGTTGGGATTCAGCAGGAAGAAAACCAAACAATAGCTAATAAATTTTATTTCCTCGATTTGGAAATGAGTTTTATCAATTCGTTGAATTTAAGTTGGACATTGGTACATCCGATTACAGAGTCGAGTCCGTTTTATGGTTTTACAGCAGATGATTTTAAATCGGTAAGAGGCGAAATTATGGTATTTATAAAAGCATTTGACGATATGTTTAGTAACACTGTGGTCAAGCGTACCTCGTATACTTTTGATGAAGTGATTTATGGTGCTAAATTTGATTTGATGTACACTCGAAGTCAAGATGATACTAAAACGGTTTTACAGATTGATAAACTCAACGCTTACACAAAAGTTAGTCTCAAAACGTAAGATAGTTCCAATAAAAAAAAGCGCTAATCAACTTAGCGCTTTTTTTTATGATTGGTTGAGGTATTATTCTTTAGTAAATTTTTGTGTGGTTCTTTGTCCGTTGGCATCATTTACTAAAATGATATAGGCTCCAGATGCCAGCGACTGTACATTGATTGTCTCGTTTTCGATTTTAGAATCTAAAATTTTACGACCGTTTAAGTCATAAATTTCTGCAGAAACCAAAGTAGAGCCTGTATTTGACTTGATACTGATGGTGTCTTTTGCTGGAATTGGAGATACGCTAAAAGTATTCGCGCTAAAACTATCGGTTGATAGCGTTGACCCTTCAACAACATTGAGTGTTTGGTTAATGGCTGGATTGTTGATTGTATCAACTGTTCCAGAAGGCCATTTGATGACTACTTGTGATATAGCGATGTTAGTACCAATTCCGAAATGCGCATTCAATGAACTCATGAATTCAAAACCTTCACCACTTCTGATGTCTCTAATTTGTTTGCCAAATGCTCCGTGAATTTCTACACGTGCTCCAATTCCGTTAGAATTACTTTGAATACCTTGAAGTGTCACTTTAATCCAATTATTTCCATTTGGAACTGCGTAACGAATAGTTGAGCCATTCAAAATATCTAAGAATCCGTCGTTATTTAGGTCACCAACAGCACCTACACCAATCGCAGGATAACTGGCGGCAGCAAAAGTATTGTTGCCTTGGTTGAATAGAATTTTGTTACCACTTCCCATAATATCAACATAACCATCATTGTCAAAGTCGTAAGCAATATAATCGCGGTTGATAGAAGTATCTGTTTCTAAGCCAGATCCAGCAGTAATATCAGTGTAAGCTTCTTCAGTTGTATTTGTTGTGTCAAGGTTATTTCTAAAAAAACGGTGACCCACACTTCCATTTGATCCTACCATAATATCCATATCGCCATCATTATCAAAATCAGCAATAGCAGAAGACCAAGACTGTACAGGAGTGAAGTTGATGCCTGCTGCAGCCGAAATGTCAGAGTAAGTTCCGTTACCATTATTTCGGTGTAATTCACATGGTGGTCCAGAACATTTAGAAATGAACATATCCGTATCACCATCATTATCAAAATCAGTCCATAGTGAAGCATAGTTTCCGCCACTTGATAATGTACCTAATGAAAGTGAACCAGGAGTAACTCCAGATTGGAAATGAGTAAATGTACCAAATCCATTGTTGATATAATACACATTGGGGGCTACATCATGGCATGAAAAGGCATCCAAATTTCCATCATTGTTAATGTCAATAAAGTTAGTTCTTTGACAGAAGATATATTGTCCTGGTGAATCCTCTGTGTAGGCAGTCCCGGTATTGTTTGATTTCATAAAGGTCAATCCGCTACCACCTCCGTAAAGTAAATCGTTAAAACCATCCTTATTGTAGTCGCCAGCTGCCATACTCCATGTTGGCATATTATCAGCTGTTGAGGTAGTGTAGTCTAAAACAGTAAATCCACCACCAGTAGTATTTTGTCTGTGAATTCTGATGTTGGTTGAGTTAACACCTACAATATCGTCAAGTCGGTCGCCATTCATATCAACAACACAAACATTGAAATTACTGTTTATAGTTGCTAACGATTGGTTGTTGTAGCTCACAGGAGTAGGTATAGGTTCGATATAGGGGCCTTCTGTCATTTGGAAAGTAAATCCAGCTGAACTCCAACGGTTATCCCATGCTATGTAATAGGTTGTACCCGCCATTACATTAAAGGTATCAACCGAAAGATAACCATTTCCAATCACTCCACCATCATCATCACCAGCATAACAAGTTAAGCTGCCACAAGCGCCAGTATACACATGAAAGCGAGTGTCTTTACCAGAGTTTACTTGTAAGTCAGATGTAATTGTTAAGCTGTAATTTTGAGTTGGCGTGTAGGAATACCATTTTCCAGCAGTGGCACCACCGCCATTATCTGCGCAAATAGGAGTAGGTACTTGAGTACCATCTATAGCATCTACAACATGAGTCCCAGCGGTGATGGGCAAAGCAGAAGCACAGGTACTTTGTGCAAAACTTATCTGGATTGTGCATCCTAAAATAAGAAGCAAAGTAATTTTTTTCATAGAATTGAGTTTAAGGTGTTTGTTACGAGTGCAATTTACAAAAAAACCCATCATTATCCGATGGGTTTTTACGTTTTTGTATTGTTAGTTTATTCTTTGGTAAATTTTTGAGTGTAGGTCTTGTTGTTCGCATCGGCAAACAAAACAATGTATGTTCCTGAGGTTAATGATTGTACATCAATGGTATCGTTCTCAACACTTGATTTTTGTACTAATCTTCCTTGTAAATCAAAAATTTCTGCTTTAACTACAGCAATTGTAGCATTGGTTTTGATGTGCAGTAAATTTTTAGCAGGAACAGGGAAAACACTGAGTTCTGAGCTTGAAAAACTATCGTTTGATAGTGTCGAACCTTCTACTACATTAATCATTTGATTGATTGGTGGATTGTTGATTGTATCTACAACACCTGAAGGCCATTTAATAACAACCTGCGTTACAGCAGTATTTTGACCAAGTCCAAAATGAGCATTTAATGAACTCATAAATCGGAATCCTTCTCCACTTCGGATATCTCTAATTTGCTTACCAAAAGCACCATAGATTTCAACTCTTGCTCCAATACCATTGCTATTACTCTGGATTCCTTTGAGTGAAAATTTCATCCAATTGTTGGTGTTTGGCACCGCATAACGAATAGTGTTACCATTTAAGATGTCTAAGAAGCCGTCGTTATTTAAGTCACCGATTCCACCAACAGAAATGCCCGAATAGCTAACAGGACTAAATGTTCCGTTTCCTTGATTGTTAAACATAATTTTGTTTCCACCTCCCAAAACATCAACATAACCATCGTTATCAAAATCGTACGCTACATTATCGATATTGGTAGAAGTATTGGTATCCCAACCTGAACCTGCAGTAATATTGGTATAGGCTTCCTCAGTGCTGTTAGTAGTATCTAGATTGTTTCTGAAATACCTGTGCGTTCCTGAACTCGCTGTAATGATAATATCCATATCGCCATCATTATCAAAATCAGCAATACCAGATGACCATGTTTGAATAGGCGTTACATCAATGCCAGCTTGAGCAGAAATATTAGTATATACACTATTTCCGTCGTAGCGTAATAATTGACATGGTGGTCCAGAGCATTTTGAAATAAATACATCAACATCGCCATCATTGTCAAAATCTGTAAACAAAGTGGAATAATTCCCGCCTCCGTTAGTAAC
>CAZAJH010000115.1:0-1152 GCA_964485385.1 uncultured Flavobacterium sp. | reverse complement strand
TAACAGAACTCAAGTTCATTGCACCGGGAGTTGTATTTGATTGGTAGAAAGTTAAATTATTGGCACCATCATTTAAATAGTAACAGTTAGGCGCAATATCGTGACAAGCAAATACATCCAAGTTGCCGTCGTTATTCAAATCGGCAAAATTAGTTCTTTGACAAAAAATGTAGTCACTAGGGCTGAAATTCGAATAGGCAGTTCCAGTCGAGTTAGATGTCCAAACCGACAAACCAGTTCCAGCTCCAAGTATCAAGTCGTTGAGGCCATCTCTGTTGTAATCACCAGCAGCCAAACTCCAAGAAGGCATTTTACTTGTTCCTGTGATGGGGAAATCAGCAATAGTAAAAGACCCAGGTGTAGCACCTTGGAAGTGGATTTTTAGGTTGTTTGCACTAACATTAACCATATCATCTTTGTTATCGCCATTCATATCCACCACACAGATATTGAAGTTTCCTGCACCTGTTGGTATTGTACTAATGGTTTGAGTGGTATACGAAATGGGAGTTGGAGGTGGTGCCACTATAGGAGTTTCAGAAATTTGAAATGTAAACCCAAGTGATTCCCATTTGTTATCAAAGGCAATGTAATAGGTATTACCAGCTGTAACATCGAAAGTTTTTGTAGACAAGTACGAATTTACATTCCCAGAATTACAAGCAATAACCCCCGAGTCATCATCACCCGTTAAGCAAACCAAGCTCCCACAAGTTCCGGTATATACCTGAAACCGAGTATCTCTACAAATGTTGACAGCTAAATCGGTAGTTACAGTTACCGAATAGTTTTGTGAGGGAGTATAAGCATACCACTCTGCAGCTGTTCCTAGGCCACTCCCAAAACAAACACTGGGAATTACGGCTCCGTTGATAGCATCTACTACAAAAGTACCAGGCCCAGTAATAGCCTGAGCTCCAGCACAACTATCTTGACCTAGCGAGGTCAATCCAGTTAACGCCGTAACGATTAATAATGCAATTTTTTTCATTTTTAGTTTATTTGGTTAAAGTTAAAAGATATTTTTATTGACAAGGTGACAATGAACTAATCCAACTTCCAATAAGATTTACACCTTCTTGATGGATTATAGATCTTCCGTGTAACGGCATCATGACGGCTTCATCCGTGGTATTGATTCTGTGGTACATC
>CAZAJH010000114.1:0-6249 GCA_964485385.1 uncultured Flavobacterium sp. | reverse complement strand
TAAACAATATCGATACAAAAGCAAACATACTCATCAGGTTAAACACCCACAATCCGCGTAATGCAGGAACAAAACGTGCATGTATCACAAAAGCGTAGACCATAATACTAATTAACGCCCACGTTTCTTTTGGATCCCAACCCCAGTAGCGACCCCAACTCTCATTGGCCCATTGTCCACCAAGGAAATTACCAATAGTCAACATTACCAATCCAATAGTCAGCGCCATCTCATTGATATAAGTTATTTCTTTAATATTCAATTCCATTCGCTCTTTGTTTTTAGCATTGGTAAAGAAAATCAATACCAACGACACAAAACCAAGTATCATTCCCAAAGCAAATGGGCCATAACTCGCCACAATTACTGCCACATGTATCATTAACCAATACGAGTTCAAAACAGGTTGCAAGTTTCCTATAGCTGGATCAATCCAATTGGCATAAGCCGCTGTTAATATCATAGCTGTTACAAATGCCGCCGACGCAACAGTTAGTTTTGATTTTCGATCGAATGCCAAGCCAAAAAACATAGTAGCCCATGCAATGTAGATGATACTCTCGTAAGCATCACTCCAAGGCGCGTGACCCGAAATGTACCAACGGGCAATTAGCGCTAAAGTTTGAACAGCAAATAACAAACCTATACTAATGTGACAGCCATTTATTGCAACGCGAAGCCACTTTCTATCTTTAAAAATTTGAAAAACAGTAAACAGTAACATCAAAACAGCCATGGTTAGGTAGTAGTATGGCAGTTTCTGAAACACATCGTATTTGTTGTACAAAATTTCAGCATCAATTTTCTCATCAGTTGGTCGAACAGCACTTCCAAACTTTTTTTGGTAATTTTCCATTCCAACCAAAAAAGTATTTGCCATGGTGTAATCGCCTTTTTGAGTGGCTTTCATAACAGCATCTAAGTATACTGGCAAAACGTTTTTAACAGTATCCAAAGCGGTTCCCGTTTGATGATTGATTTCTAAATACGACAACCATTTGTTGTTTTTATCATTCGGAATCGGAAACACTTTTAGCATTTTTCCACTCAAAGCATCGTTCATCAAATTGACTTTTTTATCGGCTTCTACAAAATCTTTTTCAAAATTATTGGGATTGGGTGTTTTGTAGGCTTCGTCCAAATAAGGCGATAGTTTGTAGTTGCCTTTTTCGTCAAAAAACGATCTGAAATTAGCGTATTTGGCTTCTTTGTCAATTCCGAGTATTTTTCGAATACTATCATTCCCTTTTTTAAGATAGATAATAGGAACCTCAAACCAAACCGTTGGAAACTGCGTCATGGAAATAAATACCTGATCGGAATTCATGTCTTTGTAAGTATCGCTCTTGCTCACTTTTCGCAATAACTCAGAGGAGAAGGTATTGATTGGTTTCATTCGACCTGCGTCATCTTGTATGACCAATCGACCAAATTGGGCGGCATGGCGTTCAGAAACTTTGTATTTTGCAATGACAGAATCAATCTGTTTGAGAGTCGGCAATTGATTTTGGTGTTTGGCGTGGTTTTGTGCCCATCCGACAGAAGAAAAAAGGACAAAAAGTAAACCCAATAAGGTAGCTTTCTTTTTCTTGACAGCATCGAGCTTTCGTTTTAGATCACCAAAACGAGAATTTCTCGAAAACAAAATCGCCATTAACCCAAAATACAACAAAAAGTAGCCTAGGTAGGTGATGTTGGTACCCCAAAAATCATGGTTAACTGACAATACGGTTCCTTTTTCATCGGGATCAAAGTTAGCCTGAAAAAAACGATACCCTTTATGGTCGAGAATATGATTCATATAGATGCGTGCATCAAATTTTTCACTTCCATCCATCACAGTAACTTTACTTTCAAAACTCGAATAACTTTTTTCGGTTCCTGGGTATTTTTCAGCAATGAAATCGTTGAGTTTAAGTTTAAAAGGAAGTTCGTAAACTTTGCTACCGTACACCAAAGTAAAATCCAATTTTCCTAGTTTGAATACTTGTGGCTCACCCTCTTTTCCCTTAACTCCTTTTAGCATGACCACTTTTTCTTGTCCGTCTGTCGAAACCTTGAGTTTTAAGATGTTTTCGGCTTGTTTGGCTTTATAATCTCCACTTGACTGGTAATCTTTGACACCCAAAATAGGAGGATCAGGAAAAACAAACTGAGCTGATCCCAAATTGTACAACGAACGAAACATAAGTTCTTGCGCAGTATCTTTGGCTACTTTGCCTTGCAACTTGTCAGCCATTCGCATAAATTGTCCCTCAAAAGGAGATGTAATAGTTGCTTTTTCTCCTTTGGTATTGATGTTGATTGCCCCTTGTGTAGGCGCGTTGAGTGCAAACAATATGTTGTGAATGCTTTGTACTTCTCCTTCCACAAGATAGTGCTCGTGTCTCGTTCCATCACTCGACTCAACCATTTTCAGGTACAATTTCCCATTTTTGTCTTTTTTGATGGTTTCTTTAACGTCCATCAAATAATCTTGGTATTCAATTTTAAATGGAATAGCTGCAAATTTATCGTTGATAGCAAAATCATTCGAAGTTATCGGAGAGAGCAATAGGGATTTTTCAAAAACACGGCGTTTCATACCGCCTTGGTATTCGCCATCGACATAAACAGTCAAAAAACTTTTCTCGGAGTACACACTATTTGAGGTTTCATTTTCACGAATGGGCATCATTCCTTCGTAACTAATGTAGCGAGTTATAAAGGCTCCAATAATGATAAAAATGAAAGCCAGGTGCAAAACCAAAGTAGACCACTTTTCTTTTTTGTGCAATTGATAGCGTTTGATGTTTCCAAAAAAGTTAATGAGAAAGAAAAGATGAATCGCCTCAAACCACCATGCATTGTATACCCAAATTCGGGCAGTATCTGTGTTGTATTTGCTTTCAATAAAAGTGCCGGCGGCCATTGCTACAGCATAAACAACAAACAAAATAGCCATCAATCGGGTTGAGAAAAGAATCGATTTTAGTTTTTCCATACTAATTTTGGAATGATTTTTTAACGCACACAAAAGTAATTCAAAAAAGTGGATATGTTGAATTAAAATCGCTCGATTTAAGTCTTTTTTAAGAGATGTATAGTTTAGTACTCCAACCACCGATTCATTAATTTTTTAGTACTTTTACATGAACTAATTTTACACTACTCGATTTTTGAAAACAGTACAACAAATTTGCTTAATCTTGTGGATGTTTGGCTTGTCGCTTAAGGCAATCGCTCAAAAATCAATACCACCACTTACTTACCTGACTACAGAAAAAGGGTTAAGCCAGGCTATCAGTTATGATATCTTTCAGGATAGTAGAGGCATCATGTGGTTTACAAGTTACGAAGGCATCAACAAATTTGACAGCAATAAAATTACCAAATTCACTTACGATTATAACGACAAAAATTCCTTTTGGGGAAATTTATCGATTGGAATTGTTGAAGATGCGAATGGCAACATTTGGAGTGGTGGTAACAATTGTTTGAATGTGTATGTTTACCATCAAAATATATTTAAGCACATTAAAGTTCAGGACAAAAGTAACTTTTACCACTACCCGCTTTTTGCCACTCAAAATTCGGTTGTTTTTCAGAAGGGAAATCGTTTTTATATCAATAACATTAGTACCTATCAATCGCGACTTTTTTTCATTGATCATGCATTCAAATACACTAATTTTTCGTCCAAAACCTTTGAAACGAATTCCTCATATGTGGTTTTTATAAAAGGAAAATCCAATTACGATTCTGCCGATACTGCAATTACTTTTCGTGTGTATGAATTTCCAAAGTCAAACTTGAGCAAGCCTACTGTAACCGCTATCAATCCTTTTTTTGACACCAAAGCGTTTGAAAAGATAGATGAAAACAACTATTTGATAGGTACCAATGCAGGTTTGAGCATTTTTAACTTAAAAACCAAAAAAATAAGTTCCTTCCTTGCAAATCAATTCAAAAGCGACGTTACTGCTATTGATAATTTGAATGCACACCAATGGCTTTTGAGTACCAAAAATGGTGCGATTTACGAACTCGACATACAGAAAAATCAGATTACATTACAAACTTTTTTTTCAGAGGAGGACAAAAATGAATGTGCTAAGAATGGCATTCAAAGGTTATTTGTTGATCGCCAAGAAAACGTATTTTTTACACTATGGGGAAAAGGAATTGCGTGTTATGATAAAAACAACTCCTTGTTCAAATACAGTTTTACGCCAAGCGATATCGCCAATAAAACCATCAGCGACCAATATATTTGTAGTCTTTTGCCTTTAAAAGATAACCGTGTTTTGGTTTACGCCAAATCAGGAGATTTTTACACTGTTGATCCAGACGGAAAAAACATCAAAAAGATAGCCAATATCAACTCTTTCAATCGAACCAATTTTGGCGGTGATTTGTATTTGCATTATGGTTTTGATGACAGAATTTTCATTTCAGGACTGGATAAACTATACGAATTAAAAACTACCAATCACCAAATTGAGTCAGTTCAAATCAATTGCGCAGGGTTACAAAACAACACCATTAATGACATCGGTATTTTTGATCAAAATCATTACATCATAGCTGCACAGAAGGGTATTTACATCGTTTCAAAAGACTTTAAAAGTTCGTTCACTTATCCGGTTTTCGATACAAATGAAACCTATTTGCGTACTTTTTTAGTCAACCAAAAATACCTGTATGTTTGTAAGCCATACCAAGGTTTTGATTTGTATCTTTTACAAGGCAATCAGTTGAAGAAAATCAAATCATTTCCAATTAATGCGAGTATAAAAGACCAATTCACTACCAAAAACAATCAGGTCTGGTTGGCATCAACTTTGGGTATTATCAAACACAACCTCAACAACAACGCTGTGGTGCTGGACAACTCCAAAGACAAATGGATCAACACCTACATGTATTCGGTATTGCCCGATGATTTTGGTAACCTTTGGGTCAGCCACAATGCGGGAATTACCAAATACAATACCGCAAAAAACCAAACAACTCATTACAATTTAAGCCATGGTTTACAAGGCTATGAGTTCAACACCAAAGCCTTTGCCAAAAATAGTATGGGAGTACTTTTTTTTGGAGGAACCAATGGTTTAAACATCATCAACCCAAACGAGAATTACTTTTCCAAAAACAAACCCATCATTCAATTGGAGGAACTAAAAATTGAAGATAAAATCACCGATGCATCGCTTCAATTTTTGGCTAACAACAACGTGGTATTGAAAAATAACCAAAACACATTCAGCATAAAACCCGTTGTTATCAATTACAATTCGAGTTTAATTGTACACGATTTACTTTACAAACTAAACGGTGTTGACAAAACTTGGATTACAGGTCAAAGCAATCAAATTATTAGGTACAGTAATTTGCCTGCAGGAAAGTACACATTGTATGTAAAAACTCCCGACAACAACCAAATAAAAACCATGAAAATTGTTGTAAATCAAGTATTTTGGAAAAGCTTTTGGTTTTGGATACTGGTTTTTGGCTTTGTTGCTTTTGCAATATGGTTTTCGCAACGAGGCTATTATTTGGCGCAAGTAAATCAACAAGAAGCTGAAATTAAAAAATTAAAAGCTGTAGAGTTAGAACGCCAACGAATTGCGCATGATATGCACGACGATTTGGGATCCGGATTAACAGCCATTGCCTATTTGAGTCAAAAACCCGATACCAACACCAAGATTCACGAAAAGGCAAAAGAACTCATCAAAAATATGAGTGAATTGATTTGGTCGATGAAATCAGAAAACGATTCTGTACTCGAATTAATTTCTTACTTAAAAAGATACGCCAATACCTACTGTGAAGAGAATCACCTTGAAATCCATTTCACAACCCATATTTCAAACGAAAATTTACAAATTAGAGGTGATATTCGGAAAAACATATACCTTATTGTTAAAGAAGCTTTGCACAATATCGTTAAACATTCGGGCGCCAGCAAAGTAGCATTTGTTTTTGAAAGTAGTAAACAGATCAAATTGATTATTCACGATAACGGAAGTGGATTCGATGGTAAAGATAACACTAATGGAAATGGTATAAAAAACATTAGGAATAGAGTGGATAAAATGCAAGGAACAGTGAACTTTATCAATGAAAATGGTCTCAGATTAACTATTTCCTTGCCCATCGCATAAATCAACCATAAGTACTATTTTTTGGCGTAAAAGAGTTACTTAATTTTGTAAAAAAGTGCCACATGATAACTATTTGCATCATAGAAGATATTCCAGAGAT
>CAZAJH010000113.1:0-6320 GCA_964485385.1 uncultured Flavobacterium sp. | reverse complement strand
GGCTCTATTGCGCTCACCTTCTTCTTTTGAGAGATCGATGGCTCCAATCATAGCATCAATGTCTTCAACTGAGAGTGTGTCGGGCAACTTGCGCCCAATTTTGGGTGTTTCGATCAACTCCATCGGACTGTCATTTCGGTAATCTTCAAAAACCAGATACGAAAAAAAACTTTTTAAGCCCGAAATGATTCGAGCCTGACTCCGAGCATTTACTTCTTTTGAAACAGCATAAATAAACTGTTGGACTGTTTCTTCAGAAATTTTGAGAGGCGAAACATCGATTTGGTTGTTTGCCAAAAATGCTGTCAATCGCTCAATATCGAAGGTGTAATTATCAATTGTATTAGTTGATAAACCACGCTCAATTTTTAAGTACGATTGAAAACTCTTAATGTAAACGGACCAATTCATTGCAATAAAATGAGTAAAACAAAAAACCACGCATGATAGCGTGGTTTGTTGGGTATTTTTGTGAGTTATTAAAATTTGTAACCAACTCCAATAAATAATCCGCTTACAGATACATCTCCAAATCCATAAGAATATTTAATGTTTCCTTCAATGTGGTCAGTAATATCGTATGAACCACCAAGGTCAACATTCAATTTGAACTCATCTTCTGTAGCATCTAAAGCATACACTAAACTTGGACCCGCAACAGCGTGGATTTTATTGGTGAAAGAATATCTTCCTAACAAAGGTACATTTACCATATTGTAATCGGTAACTGCAATGAAAAGAACCTCTGGTTGGAAAGCAAATTTTTCAGATAATCCAATAGTAACAAAACCACCAGCGAAAATTCCTGTTTCAGAAGCACTAGCCGTTCCGAAAGGACCTAAGTCAACTTTAGTAGTTACCAAGTCAACACCTGCTTTAACACCAAATTTTGTTTCTTGAGCATTCGTAAAACCAAACGCTAAAACCGCAATAATTGATAAAATAATTTTTTTCATGTTTTATTTTGTTTAAAATTAACTACGTAAAGATAATCTTATTAGTAATCCCTTGTAATAAAGGGGATTTTAGAGTTATTAACAGAGTTGTTAACAAATTAAGATAAAATTATTTTAACTATATGTTAACACGTATAAAATACACATGATTGATTATCAATACTTTTTAGAATCAAAAAAACAACAACAAAAACTAAACATTTGTTAAAAAAAACGTTTAGCAAATGTTATCAAAAATTAAACAAAAATAGAGGTTTAAAAAATCAACTCGTTTTGAGCGTCAAAAAACCTTGTCAATTGTAGTTTATTGTAAAACTTTAGCTCTTGCCATATGTTACAATTTTCAAAAATTTCAACCATAATACTCAAGGTTTACTTATTTTTACTCCAAACTATCTGCAACTATGAATGTAATTATTATCAACGGCCCTAATCTCAACTTATTGGGAAAAAGAGAAACCGAAATATATGGTGCCCAAAGTTTTGAAAGCTACCTTAGGGATTTGAAGCAAAAATACCCCACGATTCGGTTGGACTATTACCAAAGCAACATCGAAGGTGAGCTGATCAACAAAATTCAAGAGATAGGCTTTTCTTATGATGGTATTATTCTCAATGCAGCGGCCTACACACATACTTCCATTGGTATAGGCGACGCGATAAAAGCAATAACAACGCCCGTGATTGAAGTTCATATTTCAAACACCTTTTCCCGTGAAACCTTCAGGCACCAGTCCTTTATTTCGCCCAACGCCAAAGGCATTATCATCGGATTTGGTCTCAAAAGTTACGAATTGGCTCTACAGTCGTTTATGTAAAATTAGCTCTGCATTTGCTATGAAAAAAACAATCCTCATCATTGTGTGTCTAATCCAACTTGTTAGTTTCGCCCAACTGCGCGGTACCATAACAGATGCAAAAGGAAATCCGATGTCATTTGTAAATATATATGTACAAGACACCTACATTAGCACCACCTCAAACGACCAAGGAAAATTTGAACTCAATATCAAGAAAACAGGAACCTATAGTGTTCTTTTTCAGTATTTGGGTTTTAAAACCGAAAAAAAGATAGTTCAAGTGGATCAGTTCCCATTTACAATAGATGTTGTTTTGGTGGAAGAAGAAATCAAACTCAACGAGGTAGTTATCGATCCCAAAGCCAATCCGGCCAACGAAATCATTCGAAACGCCATAGCAAACCGAAAAGTAAATGCTGATAAAACCGCCCGATACAAGGCCGATTTTTATTCGAAAGGTATTTTTAGAGTTAAAAATTTACCCAAAAAAATATTGGGACAAAAATTAGATGCCTTCGATGAAGTAATTGATTCGACAAGGAGTGGCATTCTGTACCTATCAGAAACGGTATCCAAAATAGCTTTTCAAAAACCCGACAAAATGAAGGAAACCATCGTAGCGTCAAAAGTAAGTGGAAACGACAACGGTTTTAGCTTCAACAACGCCGCTTCGGTTAATTTTGACTTTTACGAAAACACAGTTGAGTTCAATGAAAAAGCCATTTCACCCATTGCGGACAACGCATTTAACTATTACAGATACAAATTTGAAGGCTCGTTTACTGATGAAAACAACCACCTTATCAATAAAATAAAAGTAATTCCCAAACGCAAAAACGAACCTGTACTTGAAGGTCATATTTACATTGTAGATGACAGTTGGGCCATTTATGCGGTGGAATTAACTATAACAGGAGTTCAAATGCAAACTCCTGCGCTAAACACCTTAACATTAAAACAAAGCTACAGCTACAATAACATCAATAAAATTTGGATAAAAAACACACAAACCATCGATTTTGAAGCTGGTATTTTAACCCTAAAAATGAACGGTCGATTTACATATGTGTTTTCCAATTTTGAATTTCCTGAAAAATTTGACAAAAAAACCTTTGGTGCCGAAGTTTTGAGATTTGAAGAAAATGCCAACAAAAAAGAAGATGCATTTTGGAACAGTATTCGACCCGTTCCGCTTACTACTGAGGAAACCAGCGATTATTTAAAAAAAGATGCGCTTCAGGTTAAGAAAAAATCCAAATCATACCTCGACTCGCTCGATACAAAAAAGAATCGATTTGAAATTATGAGCCCAATCTCGGGCTACAGCTACAGTAACACCTACAAAAAACAGTTCTTCAATTACGATGGACCGCTTTTAAATACCTCATTCAATACCGTTCAAGGCTGGAACACTTCTGTTGGCTTTTCGTATTCCAAAGGGGATGATGATCGCAGAATTAATTCCCGAATTAGCACCCGATTGAGCTATGGTTTTGCAGAAGAAAAATTCAGAGGAACGCTCAGTTATTACCGAAAATTCAACAATAAAGACAACAGCACGTTAGTCGTGAGTGGTGGCAGTGTTGTTAGTCAATTCAACCCAAACAATCCTATTTCCAAAAACGTAAATATGGTAAGCAGTTTGTTGTTTGTTGACAATTACATGAAACTGTATGAAAAAAATTATGCCAATGTCTATTTTGGTCGAGAAGTAATCAATGGTTTGAACATGAACCTTAGCCTTGAATATGCCGAGCGAAACCCATTATGGAACACCAGTGAGCAACGTTGGATAAAATCAGAGGATGATTACACCTCAAACAACCCACTTTTGCCTTTTGATTACACCACTCCAGCCATTGTCAAACACAATTTAGTCAAAGCATCATTAGGTGCTCAAATCAAATTTGGCCAAGAATATTGGACACGACCTGACGGAAAATTCAATTTAGGCAACAACAAATATCCAACCCTATTTTTGGGTTATGACAAAGCATTTGCTGCAACAAATAAACGATATGAGTTCGATTTTGTTTCAGCTCGTGTAGCACATGATTTTTCTGTTGGAAACAAGGGCGAAATGCAAATGAACTTGAAAGCTGGAAAGTTTTTTAACGGCGACCACATTTCGTTTGTGGATTACAAACATTTTAACGGAAATCAGACACACATTGCCAACGGAGGAAGCTATTTGAATGTATTTAATAATTTACCTTACTATTCGATGAGCACCAATGATCGTTATTTTGAAACGCACATTGAACACAATGACAAAGGTTACATTATGAATAAAATTCCACTGCTCAACAAACTACAGTCGCAATTGGTATTGGGATTCCACAATTTGGCTATTCCTGATCAAAAACCGTATCAGGAATTCACGATTGGTTTGGACAATTTGGGCTTCGGAAAATTTCGAATGTTTCGGGTAGATTACCTTCGTTCATACCAAAATGGTTACCAAGGTGATGCTGTAATTTTTGGTTTGAAATTTCTAGATATTGTAGATTGATGAAAAAAATTGTTTATTTCATTTTGTTTCTTTTCGGGATTTTCTTGTTGCTTGTGTTGAAACCCATTGACTCGTCTGCGGCAAACAGTGTAAAGGTAAGTGGAACTGTAGAAGCTGTTACTAAAGGAGGAAGCAACGACTTGGTTTTTCACCTAAAAAACGATTCCCAAACCTATTACATCAATCGCGGAATCGAGAACGGTTTCCCATTAGCAAGTAGCCAAAAAAAATTTACTGGTAAAAAAGTCAAGCTGTTTTATGCGAAAAACTGGACGCCATTGGCTCCATTTGGAAATCCAAACAAACACATTTCTCATTTGGTTTGTGACGATGTTGTGGTGTATTCTGAATGGGAATAATGAGCACATTACTACTTAAAAAACACATCATAACCAAAGCGAAGTAGTGTTCCTACTACAACAATCAGAAAGAAAATCCGAATAAAACCGTTGCCTTTTTTGATGGCTAATTTGGCTCCGATTAATCCTCCCAATGCGTTACAAATCGCCATCGGAATGGCAATAAGCCAGATAATTTTTCCTTTTAAAACAAACAAACAAATTGAACCAAAATTTGTGGCTAAGTTGACCATTTTAGCATTAGCGGAAGCATGAAGAAAATCGAAACCCAATACCGAAACAAAAGCCAATACCAGGAAACTACCTGTTCCGGGACCAATAAATCCGTCGTAAAAACCAATAACAATACTAATTAATAATGCTAAGACGAGCTGTTTCTGTTGGGATAAATTTCGTTTTTGTTGCTGACCAAAATCTTTTTTAGCAAAAGTATAAATGGCAATTAATGCTAAAACAATAAGCAACAAAGGTTTCATGAAATTGTTGGAAGTCAAGGTCAATACATGCGAACCCAAAAATGCTGATCCAAAAGCCACAATTGCCATAATTGAAAGCAACTTCCAGTTCATATCCACTTCTTTCAAATACTGACGAGCAGCAAAACTCGTTCCGCTAAACGCCGGAATTTTCAACGAACCAATGATGGTAGAAACCGACAAATTGGGCAACAATATAAGTGCAACTGGCGTTTGGATTAATCCACCACCGCCTACAATTGCATCAACAAAACCTGCGAAAAACGAAGCGATACAGAGAAGTATGATGATGTAAGTTTCCATTTTAGCGATCAGTGGTCAGTTTGTAGTGTTCAGTAGTAAGTGTTTGAAGAACTGCCAACTTATTACTGAACACTGAACACTGAATTATACTCTAACAATATTCGCTCCCAAGGCACGCAATCGCTCGTCTATGCGCTCGTAACCGCGGTCAATTTGCTCGATATTCTGAATGGTTGACGTTCCTTTAGCAGAGAGCGCGGCAATCAACAACGAAATACCAGCTCTAATATCTGGCGAACTCATTACGGTGGCTTTTAACTGCGATTGGAAATTGTGTCCCATAACCACCGCTCTATGTGGGTCGCACAACATAATTTTGGCACCCATATCAATCAATTTGTCTACAAAGAACAATCGGCTTTCGAACATTTTTTGGTGAATCAACACATCGCCATTGGCTTGGGTTGCCACTACCAAAACAATACTCAACAAATCGGGCGTAAAACCAGGCCAAGGTGCATCGGCAATCGTCAGAATCGAACCATCAATATCGGTCTTGATTTCATAGCCATTTTCATGGGAAGGAATATAAATATCATCACCTCTTTTTTCAACCGTAATTCCGAGTTTTCTAAACACATTCGGAATCACACCTAAATTATCCCAAGACACATTTTTAATCGTGATTTCACTGCGGGTCATTGCAGCCAATCCAATCCACGAACCAATTTCAATCATGTCTGGAAGAATTCGGTGCTCGCAACCACCCAAACTTTCCACTCCTTCAATAGTGAGCAAATTAGAACCCACACCCGTAATTTTGGCGCCCATCGAATTCAACATTTTGCACAATTGCTGTAAATACGGTTCACAAGCTGCGTTGTAGATGGTAGTAGTTCCTTCGGCCAAAACAGCCGCCATTACAATATTAGCCGTTCCGGTTACCGAAGCTTCATCGAGCAACATATAAGTTC
>CAZAJH010000112.1:0-6390 GCA_964485385.1 uncultured Flavobacterium sp. | reverse complement strand
GCATTGGAAATCAATGGCGTATTTGGGCCTTATGGAAAACCATGTACGATAACGACACCACCAAGTGCAAGAACTAGCGTAGCGTCTTTAGTTGATTTCCGAGTTTTATCTTATCCAAATCCATTTGGAGACAGTTTCCAATTGGATGTAAATACGAGTTCAAGTAGTGATATTGAGGTTCGTGTATACGATATGTTAGGTAAACTAGTAGATAGCCGAAGTGTTGCCGCTTCAACAATCAATGAAGTTCAATTTGGTACTACCTATCCATCAGGTATTTACAATGTAGTGGTTTCGCAAGCAGATGAAGTGAAAACACTCAGAGTAATTAAGCGATAATAACAATAGCGTTTTTATATCAAAAAACCTTCTCATTCATTTGAGAAGGTTTTTTTTATTTTTTAAATCCAAAATTCAAATAATATCGTAATTATTTACTATTGAATATCAATAAAATATAGTATATTTATCGTTCAAAATTTAATTAAATTAAAATTAAAAGAGAGTTTATGAAGCATTTTTTACTAAAAATTGTCGTTTTTATCTTGATGTTTGTGGGAGTAATTAACGCTCAAACGGCTGGTTTTAATACTACTTATGCTGTTTTAAGCATCAACGGAGGTTCTAATGTGTACTACGATTTGCAAGCCTCGACAGGAAATCCTGATTTTAATGGAGCTAATTTGGGGAATTTTAATTCTACCAATTCGATTACATTAAGAGGTGCAGAACACAATGTCTACAAATGTGGTGGATGTGATTTGACATCTACTCGGTTGTATTATCGCGTGTACTTAACAGGTTCAACGCCTGGTTCGTTTTCAAATTTAAATATCGGTTTTTCAAGCGGTGGTGCTAACGGATGTGGTGGACAAGACCAGCAATGGGCTAACACAGGGTATACGGTCAATGTATTAGCCGGACTTTCTGCCGGAAATTATACTTTTGAAGTATATAGTGATGCTTCCGTAACTTGTGAAGGCGGAACCGTATTTGCGGGTAATTTAGGATTAAATTACAAGGCTACTTTTACTTTTTGTGGTACTCCAACCGGACCTTTAACTCCCGGAAATTATTCTATCCCAGGATGTTTTCCGACTGTTGCAGCAGCAGCTACTTATTTAAATACCAACGGAACAACAGGAACAGGAACAATTCAGTTTGATGTTGCAGCTGGACATGTAGAAACGGTTCCCACTACAGGAATTATATTAAGTGGAATAGGAACAACAGGAAGCTTAGCAACGGGTACACCAACACGTCCAATTGTTTTTAGAAAAAATGGAGTAGGGGCTAACCCCAGATTAAGAGCTGCTACATGGACGGCAGGCGGAAATTTTGATGGAATCGTTAAAATTGCAGGAGGTGATTACATAACCTTTGATGGTTTTACGCTTGAGGAAAATCCAAGTAATACAGTAGTAGCCACTGGCGCTACCAATACAATGACTGAGGTGGGTTTCGGACTCTTTATTGGAGCAGCGACCAATGGTGCTCAAAACAATACGATTAGAAATTGTACCATAACATTGAATGAAAACTATCCCAATTCGGTTGGTATTTTTTCAACAAGTGCAAGCGTGGCCGCAGGAACTACTTTGGCAGCTACCTCTTCCGCTGGAACCAACTCTTTTAATACAATTGTTTCTAATACAATATCGAATGTGGCTTATGGTGTTTATTTAATTGCACAACCCGTTACAGCTACCGTTTTTGAATCAGGAAATGTGATTGGTGGGGCAACACCTGCTCTAGGAAATACGATTACTTTCGGAAATGCCAATATTGCGCTTGGAACAGGAGTTTGGAGTCGGTTTTCAGGTTTGGCAATTGCCGGAATTCATTACAGAAATGGTGCTGATGTAACCATTCAAAACAATACAATTACTTCTTATTCATTGGCCTACGGACAGAATAACTTGGGTGGTGTAATCATGACAAGTGCTGGTACTGGTGGTGTTGTTCCTGCGGCAGCCTATACTGCTAATGTGAGTAATAATACAATTACAATTGTCAACAATGGAACTGCAGCTACCAGCGGGATCGATTTTGGTTATGGACTCTTAACAGCCAATCAAACAGCAAACAATAATACTATTTCTATTGAAACAGGTGCAAACGTAGCTAATACCAATATTCATCAAGGAATTCGAAGCCAATATGCTTCCCTACTCAATGAATTAAGAGGAAATTCAATTTCTATTAATCAGTCGGGTATTGGACCCTATTCTGCAGCGGTATTTTTTATCAATGCCAATGGTAGAAAAGTAAATTTGAATATACAAAACAATTCTATTCAATCAACAGGTTCACACATCAGAACATCCAATATTGTTTATGGTATTTCGCACAATGGTGGAGTTAATGCTTCACTAACAATTGGTGGTTCTCCATCAACAGCTAATACAATAACAATCCAGCGAAGTGCTCCAAGTAGTAATTTTGTTTACGGTATTACCGCAACAGATACCACCAGTAATCCGACTTCTTATGATGTGAGTCACAACATTATTACCTTATCCAATTTGAGTGGAGCGAGTTTAGGGATGGGTATCTATAATTTTGAAGGTAATGCTCTTACGCCTAAAACGTTCAATAACAATACTATTTCAATCTCTGGAACCAACTCAGGGGTTTCGAATGGTTTGTTTTTGAGTAATGGTAACATAATTGCAAGCAATAATACTATTAATGTTAACACGGCTTCGTTATCAATTGCGGGTATCGATTTTACAGTTAATGGATCAGTGAGTCAAGGTACAGCAAGCAACAACTCAATAACACTAACCTCTTCTGGTGATAGCACCATAGCTCGTGGTATAGGAACCTCGTTGACTACAGCAGGAACTTTCACCATTACCAATAATACCATCAACTCAATTACTGCAACAGCCACAACAGGTAATCCTACATTATTTGGAATCAGAGCAAGCATAGGAACTAATAATATTATTTCAAATAACATTATTAAAGATTTATCTACAGCAGCAACAAGTGGAGACGGATTTGTTTTTGGGATTGATATGTCAGGTCTTTCTGTTACTCCGAGTGTTTTTGGAAATAGAATCTACAATTTACAAACCAATGCTTTTGGAGTTAATACTAGTGTTAGCGGTGTGAATGTGCTACTAACGGGGAATACCAATTTTAGAGTATACAATAATTTTATCTCCGATTTGAGAGCACCCAACGCCAATTCTCCTACAGCTGTTAATGGAATATCTTGTGCAGCGTCTAACTCTACTTATTCTATTTACTACAATACAATTAAATTAGGTACTTCAACGCCTTTGAGCGGCGGTGCCAATTTTGGTGTAAAAGGAATTGCTGTTTTTGAAAATTCGGCTTCTACTGTTTTAGATTTGCGCAATAACATCATCAATATTAACGCAACAGCCTCTGGATTGGGTTACAATTCGTGCGTAACGTTCGCTGCTGGTGTGGCCGGAAATGCTCCTCTTGGTTTTGCTACTACTAGTAATAATAATATTTATCATATTAATTCGGGTTCATCTAATTATTTGTTCGCACAAGGTTCTACGGCTACGACTATTGTTAATGGTTTTGCTGTGAGTGGTTTAACTCCAAATGCAACCAACAATATTGTAAACGATCCTTCATTCAATACGCCTTGTGGTTTGTATAAAGCTTTTGTAGGCGGAACTCTCGATTCGGCTACCTACACCGAAGATAATTTGGTGGCAGGAAGTGCAGTAGCTACGTTTGAACCAAGCGGAACTTCGTATGCTGAAAATGGCGCGCAATCAATTGCGTCTCCCTCAATTACAGTTGATTTTGCAGGGATATCAAGAACTCCTACCAACGACATAGGAGCTCTTCAATTCAGTGGAACGGCTATTACAACTCCTCTTCTTACAGCAAGTGTAGCTATAGCGGCAGTTCCAACTGGTGATATCTGTGCGGGAACTAGCGTTACATTTACCGCTACACCAACCAATGGAGGAACTTCACCAAGCTATCAATGGCAAATTAATGGAGTTGACGTTCTGGGTGAAACGGCCGCAACATTTACTACAACATCATTAGTAAACAATGACGCCGTTACTGTAATCATGACCTCAAGTGAAACATGTGTCTTGGGTTCGCCTGCTACGTCGCCAAGTATTGTGATGACTGTCAATCCTTTCTTAACGCCGAGTGTAAGTATTGCAGCTTCTCCAGCTGGTCAAGTTAATGTGGGAACAAGTATTTCATTTACAGCCACTCCAGTAAATGGAGGTACATCACCCAGTTACCAATGGCAAATTAATGGCGTGAATGTTTTGGGTGAAACCAACCCAACTTTTACAACATCGAGTTTGGTTGAAAATGATGTGATAACCGTTGTAATGACCTCTAATTATAGTTGTCTTACTGCTCCTCAAGCCACATCAAATGCAATTACAATGGATTTGATTTATCCGTTTGATACAAGTGTTATCCCAACACAGTGTGGCGCTACTTTGTCTACAATCAATCAATTTATTTTTGCCAATTTGATTTCTGTAGCTCAAATGTACCGTTTCAAAGTAACCGATTTAGTAACCAATCAAGTACAAATTGTTGACCGTCAGTTGCGTGTGTTTCAATTGACGCAATTGGGGAACTATGCTTTTGGTAGAACGTATAAAATTGAAGTGGCAGCAAGGGTTAACAACATATGGCAACCTTATGGTAATGCTTGTAATGTAACTACTCCACTAGCCACCACATCTTTGGTAAATTGCGGTACAGTTCTTACCCTAATGAACGACAATGTTTATGCAACTAACGTTCCTTTTTCGATAGGTTATCGTTTCCGAATTACCAATACGGTTACTTCCACTGTTGATATTATTGATAGACCTATTCGTGATTTCCAATTGGCACAGATTGCATTTCCGCAATACAATACTGTTTATAATGTTGAAGTTGCTGTTCGAAATACCGATGGAACGTACATGCCTTATGGACCAATTTGTACGGTAACCAGCCCACCTGTTCCGACTAGTAAACTAATTGCATCTCAATGTGGCGCAACGATTCCATTGAATACAACTGTTTTTGCCGATAATTTTGTAGGCGCAACTACGTATCGATTCAGATTTGAAAATACGTCTTTGGGTTATACTTTTGAGTTCAATCGTCCAATTCGAAGTTTTGTTCCCAATGCAGTTCCTGGACTAGTTCTTGTACCTGGACAAACGTACAAAGTGTCTGTACGTATCGAAGTGGGTACTGTTTTTGGTCCGTATGGTGTTGTTTGTAATGTAACGATACCAGGATCAGCTAGAGTAATTGAGAAGGTAGATACTCCTTTCCAAGTTACAGCTGCTCCTAATCCTTACAACGAAACATTTCAATTAAATGTAACCACTTCTTCGGAAGAACTTGTACAAATTAAAGTATACGATATGATGGGTAAATTGATCGAAAGCCAGACTGTTGAAGTAAATGCAATGGCTGATAGAGCTCTTGGAAACCACTATCCATCTGGAATTTATAATGTAATCGTTTCACAAGGAGTAGAATCCAAAACCATTCGAATAGTAAAACGATAACCGTGATTTCAAAAACACCTATAAAACCTTCTCGTTACGGGAAGGTTTTTTAGTTGAAGATAACACCACTGCTATGATCGAACTTTGCTCCAGTAACGCTCGAGAGTACATTGATTTCATTGCGTAGTTTCAACACGCCCAATAAACCAAAAATCAAAGCCTCCTTGTATTCAAGTACTTTTTTTGAAGGAATAACAAGATGCATTTCAGGTAAGAAATATTGGATGCGTTCCAGTAAGAAAGTATTGTATGCGCCACCGCCAGTAGCCAACAGTTGTCCTTTTTTATCGGGCAAAGCAACAGCAGTTTGGTAAGCAATATGCTCTACAAATGTCCGCATCTTATCTGCTGTAGAAATAGCATAACAATCGATCATGGGCAGTACAATTTCTTTTACAAATTCAAATCCCAGCGACTTAGGAAACGATTGTTTGTAGTAGTCAATGGCGTTTAGTTCGTCCATTAATTGAGCATTGCAATTACCCGAACGAGCTATTGAGCCCTTATCATCATAATCCAAGCCGAGTTGTCTGGCATAAAAATTTAGCACAGTGTTGACTGGAGAAATGTCAAAAGCAATTCTACAATTATTCGTTTCGAAAGAAACATTCGAAAATCCACCCAAATTCAAACAGTAGTCGTATTCATGAAATAAGATGCGATCGCCAATGGGAACCAATGGAGCACCTTGACCACCCAAATGCACATCTTGAACTCTAAAATCACAAACTACCTTTTCTCCTACAAGGGAAGCAATATGGGGTTGATTTCCGATTTGGAGCGTAAAACCGTTTTGGGGTTGATGTAATATAGTATGACCGTGTGAGCAAACAGCGTCCAAGTTGGTAAG
>CAZAJH010000111.1:4502-6488 GCA_964485385.1 uncultured Flavobacterium sp. | reverse complement strand
ATCGTCCACACTCAAAGAGGATGTAACAGTCATTTTTCTCAAAAACAACGTTAATAATCTCGAGGAAATCATTTTAACCAAACAACATCCTCAAAAAATATTAGCTAATTTAATTCAGAATTCTAAAAAAGAGCTTACTGTTCCCGCCCGTTTGAAAGTCTATTGCCGCGAGTTTTTTAAGTTAAACGGGGTGTATTCGTATTACAACGACGGAATAATGAATTTTCAGTTGTTTGACAAAACCAAACACATCAATTCCAATATTTTGGTTGAGCAAAACCGATCGATAGGGTTGATTGATGAAGATGTATCAGCCGATTTGTTGGGCTACAACCTCAATGATATCATGGAGAATTACTACAACTTTAAGTACCTAAATGTCTTACTCGAGCCTCGTGCGAAAAAAGATTTTGAGTTTCTAATCAAAGTCTACTCAGCCAACAAAGAATTGTATTGCATGACTGCAGTTCCGGTTGATAGTAACCGCCAATTATTGGATGATTTTACCATTATTTATGATCCCAAAAAGAAGCTAATTATTGAAGTTGGTTCTGTTGTTTCGCCTGCTACCTTGTCCAAAGTAGAGGAAAAAAAATCAATTGGTTCCAAAAATATTTTTAAATCCAATTTCAAAGCCATGTACCGCTTAGATGGCGACTACTATTACTTGGTTAGTTCCAAAGAAGAAATTGGGTTTGATAAAGTAGAGCGCAACCGATCCAAAAGTGTCGAAGTAAGAAACTATTTTGTTACTACCAATTTTAGCAACCAAAATTACATTTACAAAGATAGCGAGGTGTTCAAAGACAAAACATTGTTCAATAAAAGCAATGTCATTTTATCCAATTATTGGAATACTTCGGGCTTATCCACTACCGAGGAGGAGAAAAAAATCATCGACGCTATCGAAGATGAACTCCACGGCGAATAACAAATTCGAAACTGTTTTACAATACCTTTGATACTTGTTTTTATTGCGTTATATTTGCACACTTTTTTAAAATAACACAAGCAAATGAAAGCAGGAATTGTAGGCTTACCCAATGTAGGAAAATCAACTTTATTTAATTGTTTATCCAATGCCAAAGCGCAAAGTGCCAACTTTCCGTTTTGTACCATCGAACCCAACATTGGTGTGGTCAATGTGCCCGATCCACGTATTGCCAAATTAGAAGAATTGGTAAAACCCGAGCGCGTACAAATGGCCACGGTAGATATTGTCGATATTGCTGGCTTGGTAAAAGGAGCTAGTAAAGGAGAAGGTTTAGGTAATCAATTCTTAGCAAATATTAGAGAATGTAATGCAATCATTCACGTGTTGCGTTGTTTTGACAACGATAATATTGTTCACGTAGATGGAAGTGTTAACCCAATTCGAGATAAAGAAACTATTGATATCGAATTGCAATTAAAAGATTTAGAGACCGTTGAAAAACGCCTTGAAAAAGTCAATCGTGCAGCCAAAACGGGCAACAAAGAAGCACAAGTAGAGCAGGCTTTTCTCAACCGAATCCGCGAAGCCCTATTGCAAGCCAAATCAGCACGTACAGTGATTCCGCAAAATCAAGACGAAGAGGAACTGATGGAAGATTTTCAACTCATCACGACCAAACCTGTTTTGTACGTTTGCAATGTAGATGAAGGTGCAGCCGCAACCGGAAACCAATATGTAGATCAAGTACGTGAATTAGTTAAAGACGAAAACGCCGAAGTAATTGTGTTGGCCGTAGGTACCGAAGCCGACATCACCGAACTCGAAACCTACGAAGAGCGCCAAATGTTTTTGGAAGATTTAGGGTTAAAAGAACCCGGTTCGTCTGTTTTAATCCGTGCGGCGTATAAACTGTTAAAACTCCAAACCTATTTCACGGCTGGTGTCAAAGAAGTACGTGCTTGGACCATCAATATTGGCGATACAGCACCCAAAGCAGCGGGTGTAATTCATACCGACTTTGAAAAAGGGTTCATTCGCGCCGAAGTAATTGC
>CAZAJH010000111.1:0-4402 GCA_964485385.1 uncultured Flavobacterium sp. | reverse complement strand
ACTGAACACTGATTACTAGTATTAGTGCCTAATCCCGCTTTCCGCTCCAAGATTGCTGGGTCAAACCCTTTTTTTGTAAGCTCTAGATAAGCTTCCGTTGGTCGCTTCTCTACAGCAACAAAAAATAGTGTTGCCCTGCCCAATGCTTTCCACTACAATCGGGGGCAGCGTTAGTGCTCAGTATACGGTATTTAGTGTTCAGTAACCAATACTACTCCTTCACCAACCAAAAACTTGAAACTTGAAACTTGAAACTTGAAACTTGAAACTTGAAACCTGAAACTTGAAACCTGAAACCTTTTTTTGTCAAAAACATTCTTAATAACTTTGGCACGTATCATTTTCAAAACCCTTGCAGTTTCACTATATTAGCGCATCAGAGCTCAATGTGTAAAGCATAAGCCACTACACGCAATTCAATTCGATACTTGTAAAAATGGCAGAAGAAATTAGTTACAACGAAGACAATATACGCTCACTCGATTGGAGAGAACACATTCGAATGCGTCCGGGTATGTACATCGGAAAACTCGGCGATGGTTCTTCTCCCGACGATGGTATCTATATTTTACTCAAAGAAGTGCTCGATAACTGTATCGACGAGTTTGTAATGGGGGCAGGTAAAACCATCGAAGTCACCATCAAAGACAAAATGGTTACCGTACGCGATTACGGTCGTGGAATCCCATTAGGTAAAGTCGTTGACGTCGTTTCCAAAATGAATACAGGTGGAAAATACGACTCCAAAGCCTTCAAAAAATCGGTCGGTTTAAATGGTGTCGGAACCAAAGCAGTCAATGCGTTATCAACCTATTTTCGTGTCGAATCGGTGCGCGACAACCAACAAAAAGCAGCCGAATTTTCAGCCGGAAATCTTACCCTCGAAGAAGAAGTAACCGAAACCACTAAGCGCAAAGGAACCAAAGTGGCTTTTGTGGCCGATGATACCATTTTTAAAAATTACAAATACCGCAATGAGTATGTCATTCGCATGCTCAAAAATTACTGTTACCTCAATACGGGTCTAACCATTTATTACAACGGTGAAAAATACTATTCTGATAATGGATTGAAAGACTTACTTGAAGAGACCATTACCGAAGAAGATTCGGTTTATCCGATTATTCACCTCAAAGGCGATGATATCGAAATTGCACTTACCCACAGTAAATCGCAATACTCCGAAGAATACCATTCGTTTGTCAACGGCCAAAATACTACCCAAGGCGGTACGCACTTGAACGCATTTCGAGAGGCTATTGTCAAAACCATTCGCGAGTTTTACAACAAAGGTTTTGAGGCTTCGGATATTCGGAAATCAATTGTTTCTGCTATTTCTGTCAAAGTGGAGGAACCTGTTTTTGAGTCGCAAACCAAAACCAAATTGGGTTCGACCGATATTGGTCCGAGTGGCCCAACGGTGCGTACGTTTATTCACGATTTTATCACCACCAAGCTCGATAATTTTTTACACAAAAATCCGGAAACGGCTGATGCGTTGCTGCGCAAGATTTTACAAGCCGAACGCGAGCGCAAAGAGTTGTCAGGCATTCGAAAATTGGCTAAAGATCGTGCTAAGAAAGCAAGTTTGCACAACAAAAAACTGCGCGACTGTCGGGTCCATTTTACCGATATTAAAAACCCACGATACCTCGAAAGTACCTTGTTTATTACCGAGGGAGATTCGGCTTCGGGTTCCATTACCAAAAGTCGCGACGTCAACACGCAAGCGGTTTTTAGTTTGCGCGGAAAACCGTTGAACTCGTACGGAATGACCAAAAAAATTGTGTACGAAAACGAAGAATTCAACTTGCTGCAAGCAGCCTTAGATATCGAAGAGGATTATGAAAACTTGCGTTACAACAATATTGTCATCGCTACCGATGCCGACGTGGATGGTATGCATATTCGCTTGTTGTTGATTACGTTTTTCTTGCAGTTTTTCCCAGAACTCATCAAAGAAGGTCATTTGTTTATTTTGCAAACACCTTTATTCCGTGTGCGCAACAAAAAAGAAACCATTTATTGCTACAGTGAGGAGGAGCGAATCAACGCTATTGAAAAACTCAAACCCAAGCCCGAAATCACCCGATTCAAAGGATTGGGAGAAATTTCACCCGACGAGTTCAAGCATTTCATCGGACAAGACATTCGCCTCGATCCCGTTATGCTCGACAAAGCCACGTCAATCGAAACCTTACTCGAGTTTTACATGGGCAAAAACACACCCGACCGACAAGAGTTTATCATCAATAATTTGAAAGTCGAATTGGATGTGGTGGAAAAAAATTAAAATAAAATAGTAACAAAGTGGCTAAGTTCCAAAGTAGCAAAGTCTTTGTTAGACTTTAACTTTGAAACTTTGCAACTCTGAAACTTTGCAACTTTTATATGAAAGACGAAGAAGAAGACAACATCATTCCCGAAGACGAAAACCAAGAGGAAAATCACGATGAAGTAAACGAAACTTCAGACGACGAAGGTTTTGACGACATCGTTCGGCCCTCAACAGGAAGTCATTTTTACGAAAACGACGAAAACCCCGACGATACCATTACCAAAGTTACAGGAATGTACAAGGATTGGTTTTTGGATTATGCTTCATACGTAATTCTCGAACGCGCCGTTCCTGCTATTGAAGATGGTTTTAAACCCGTGCAGCGCCGTATCATGCATTCGATGAAAGAACTCGATGATGGACGTTACAACAAAGTAGCAAATATCGTAGGGCATACCATGCAATACCATCCGCACGGCGATGCCAGTATTGGTGATGCAATGGTGCAAATTGGTCAAAAAGATTTGATCATCGATATGCAAGGAAACTGGGGAAATATCCTTACTGGAGATGGCGCAGCAGCACCGCGTTATATCGAAGCGCGTATCTCTAAATTGGGTCATGATATTTTGTATTCGCCTAAAATTACTACTTGGCAAGCCTCATATGATGGTCGTCGCAACGAACCAGTCAATCTTCCAGTCAAATTTCCGCTCTTGTTGGCGCAAGGAGCTGAGGGAATTGCAGTGGGACTTTCTACTAAGATTTTGCCGCACAACTTCAACGAACTGATTGATTGTTCGATTAAAGTCTTAAAAAACAAACCGTTTACGTTATATCCCGATTTTCCAACAGCCGGAATTGCCGATGTCTCCAATTACAACGACGGAATGCGCGGCGGTCGTGTTCGGGTGCGTGCCAAAATCAACCAATTGGACAAACAAACGTTGGTGATTACGCAAATTCCGTTTTCAACCAATACCGGAACGCTGATTGATAGTATCCTGAAAGCTAACGAAAAAGGTAAAATCAAAATCAAGAAAATTGAAGACAACACTGCAGCTGAGGTAGAAATATTGATTCATCTTCCACCAGGCGTTTCGCCCGATAAAACCATCGATGCCTTGTATGCGTTTACAGCCTGTGAAACATCGGTAGCGCCTTTGGGCTGTGTCATCGAAAACCACAAGCCGTTGTTTATTGGTGTTTCTGAAATGCTGCGAATATCGACACACAGAACGGTCGATTTACTCAAACGCGAGTTGGAAATTCAGCTCGACGAACTCGAAAATAAGTGGCATTTCTCGACCTTAGAAAAGATTTTCATTCGCGAAGAAATGTACATCGATTTCAAATTGTATTCCGATAGAGAATCGCTATACGAATACATGTACAATCGTTTCAAACCGTTCCAAAAAGCTTTGGTTCGTGAAATCAACGACGACGATTTGCAAAAACTAACGCAAATCCCGATGATTCGTATCACGCGTTTCGATTCCGACAAAGCCGATGATGCGATTGCCAAATTAGAGGCCGAAATGGAACAAGTCAAGTACGATTTGGATCATATTATTGATTTTGCGATTAACTTCTTCCAAACCTTAAAAGACAAGTACGGAAAAGGTCGTGAACGCCAAACGGAACTTCGCAACTTTGATACAATTGAAGCCACGAAAGTGGTATTGCGCAACACCAAATTGTATGTAAATAGGGAAGAAGGTTTCATCGGAACGGGACTCAAAAAGGACGAATACGTGGCCGATTGCTCCGACATTGACGATGTAATCGTGTTTTTACGCGACGGTAAAATGATGGTGACCAAAGTCGATGAAAAGAAATTCGTAGGCAAAGACATCATCCATATTGATGTGTTTGATAAAAACGACAAACGCACCATTTACAACATGATTTACCGCGATGGTAAAAACGGTTCAACATTCATCAAACGGTTCAATGTTTCGGGTGTTACTCGCGATAAGTTCTACGATTTGACCCAAGAAAAACCGGGTTCACAAGTATCGTATTTTTCCGCCAATCCGAATGGTGAAGCCGAAGTTGTAACGATTTTACTGCGTCAGGTGGGAAGTATTAAAAAATTAAAATGGGATGTCGATTTCTCCGATA
>CAZAJH010000110.1:0-6535 GCA_964485385.1 uncultured Flavobacterium sp. | reverse complement strand
TAGGAACTCTTTGCGGAGCTGAGGTCTTTTTTTACTCTTGGTACTCTTCTCTGAATAAAAATGTTGTATTAGTTATTCCAAATAAGCAATTTTTGACAAAAAAAGAGCGTGTTGTTTCCTGAAATTTGTTTTAAAAAAATAGTATGTTTCGATTTTTAATTACAGGAATACTCATCACTTCCATTTATACCATTAATGCTCAAAAATTAATCAGAAAAGCGTCTTTGGGAGCTCAATTAGAACCCACAGAAGGCGGTGTCAAAGTGCTGAAAGTGATTGAAGGTACTGCTCTCAACATCAAACTGCTAGAAGGAGATGTTATCAAACAAATAAATCAGGTGCCAACTCCCGATTATGCCGCTCTCACAAACGCTATTTCATCCAAAAGAGATGGAGATGAAGCCGTGGTTGAGGTAACTAGAAAAGGGAAAAATTTACTACTTAAAGGAAAATACAAAGGCCGCCCTTTCGAGACGTCAGCAATAACGGAAGTGATATACGATCAAGTTCCATTCAAAAATGGGCAGCTCAGGGTTATCATCAACAAACCAAAGCAAGAAGGCAAACTACCAGCAATGCTTTTTATACCGGGCTATACTTGTACTTCGGTAGATAATTTAAGGGAAAATCACCCTTACAAAAGAATTGTTGATGCTTTTGGCCAAGCTGGTTTTGTGACATTGAGAATAGAGAAAAGTGGATTAGGAGACAGTTTTAACACGCCATCTTGTGAGTCATGTGATTTGAAAGACGAAATCGAGAACTTTGAAGTTGGACTCAAAAAATTACAATCTCTACCTTATGTAGATACAGATAATATTATCATAGTTGGACATTCTATGGGTGGCATTATTGCGCCCGCTCTGAGTGCGAAAAATAAAGTGGCTGGAGTAATTGTTTTCGGAACTACAGCCAAATCTTGGTTTGAGTATCAAATTGAAATGTACCGTGTGCAAAACTTGCTAGCTGGAATGGAGCCTTTGGAATACGAAAAATCAATTACCGATCAATACGATCTCAATTACCGTTTTTTCGTCAAGAAAGAAAAATTAGCCGACTTGGCCAGAGACCCAAAAAATGATTCGATACTCAAACAACAGTGGATGTATGATGGCAAAGGAATGATTTACAGTAGAAATGCAGAATATTGGCGACAAATTCAAGACAATAACCACCTTGAAAATTGGAAAAATACCAAGGCAAAAGTTTTAGTTCAGTTTGGAGAATCAGATTTTCAAGCATTTTCTAAAGCGGATCATGAGCAAATTGTTAGAACAGTTAATTATTACAATCCAGGCAACGCTACTTTACAAACCTTTCCGCTTACCGACCATTATTATGCTAAATCGGGCACCATGCAGGAGGCTTATGATAAATTTAATCGCCAACAATACACACAACTTTTTAACGAGTTTAACTTTGAGGTGACAAAGTCTGCTGTAGAATGGAGCTCAAAAGTGGTTAATTTAAAAAGAGATTCCGTTCCTAATCCCAATAGTAATGGCAATTAAGAACAAATTTTCATTCCCAGAAATTGAATTATTTGAGTAGTATTTTCTATGAAAAAGATAAAAAAGCGCAGGGTTTTATTGTGAATTTTTTTACTTTCCTGCGTTACTCTACACAACAGGATACGAATACATAGTGGAACAAATCAAGTATCTTTTTGGACACAATAGCGTTTTTCTTTATTGACAAAGCGAAACCAGATTCATTCGATCGCAATAAGCAAAACAAAAATTGTATGTAGCAAAGATTTCATACAAGTAATTCCATCCGTATTATCGGCCCATTCAAAAATAAGTTCATGACGTTTAGCGTGTAACAATTAGCTCCGAGAGGCTACTAATACAATCAACATAAAGGCTTTAATATGTTGGTAAACAAAAAGATATTTACGGATACATTGGGAAACGAATTGCGTTTGTCCTTAGTTAATCAAACAGAGCAAGATATTCAGTTTAGTGGCTTTTCAGCTAAATATGTAGTCTCAGGTAGCGAACGTTATACTTTAAACCATAAAAAGTTGAATGTCAATTCGGGAGAATATGTAATCGGTAATTACAATACAGTATCAAAAGTACTCATCGACAGTCCAACTACGGTAAAAGGGATTTGCATCGATGTAGCCCAAACGCTAATCACCGATGTAATGCACTATAAATTTGAAGATATTCATGCCTTTTCAAACTTTTTATTTGAACAGGATTGGATGGTTCAAAAATACAATGTTACTCACACCTCTTTAGGCTATGCCTTACAAAAATTGTCTGATAATTTTGAAAGCCTATACGACGGAAATGCCACCATTAGCAACGAATTGTTTTATGCGGTAGCCGAATGCATTGTGAACGATCAAAGTGATATTTTTCAACAGTTCAGCCGACTAAAATCGGTCAAGCAAGAAACCAATGTTCGATTGTTTAATTTTGTTTTTGAAGCTAAAAATTATATTGATCATTACTTTTTAGAAAAATTAAACCTCGAAAGTATAGCACGCGAAGCCAAGCTGTCAGAGTACCACTTTCTACGATTATTTAAAACAGTATTCAACAATACACCCTATCAATACATCTTGAAAAAAAGATTAGAGTACTCCAAAAAACTATTGTTGCAACGCCATCCCATACAAGAGATTGCAATCTTAACATCTTTTGCGGATAGTGCCGCTTATAGTAAAGCCTTCAAAGCTGCTTATGGCTGCAGTCCAAAACAATTTATCGATAAAAATTAGCAATTTTTGACAATAGTAACGAAAATGGGTATTCTACCTTTGGATTACCTAAAATTCATTACTAGATGACAAGAATTATAATTACAATAGTTATTGCATTACTTGCTTTCATTAACGCAGCTTTAGCTCAAGAACTTTCTTGGCAAAAACTCACAACCGAAGCCTATCCAGGCAAACAAGACGATATCGTATTTGTGGATGAAAATACGGGTTGGTATGTTAATGGTTACGGAAAAATTTACCATACCAAAGACGGCGGTATAAATTGGGAAAAGCAATGCGAACAAAAGGGAACTTTTTTCAGAACAATAGCCTTTGCAGATAAGAATATTGGTTTTGCGGGTACAGTGGGAACTGATTATTTTCCAAATGTAACTGACACCATTCCGCTCTATGGTACCCAAGACGGAGGCAAAACATGGAAACCTGTACCATACAAAGGACCTTATGTAAAAGGATTGTGTGCTATTGATGTGGTTAAAGAACAATACATTAACCACGGAAAAATAGATTACAAAACACACTTTTTTGCCGTCGGTCGTGTTGGGAGTCCAGCCAATATAATGACTTCTCACGATGGAGGTGCTACATGGACATCACGCAGTATGAATGGTGATTGTAAAATGTTGTTCGATATCAAAATGTTTGACAAAAACAATGGTATAGTTTGTGCCGCTACTAGTGAAGACATTACTCAATCAAATGCTTTGATTCTCGCTACTGCCGATGGAGGACAAACTTGGCAGAAAGTGTACCAATCTGCAAGACCATTTGAAACTACTTGGAAAGCATCATTTCCTACCCGAAACATCGGATATGTCACCATTCAGTCGTACAATCCTGATACCAATGTAAAACAACAACGAGTAGCCAAAACTACCGATGGAGGTAAAACCTGGACAGAGATAAATTTAGTTGAAGACGCAGCCGCACGCGAATTCGGTATTGGTTTTGTAGATGCCAATCATGGTTTTGTAGGCACTATGAATTCGGGTTATGAAACCAAAGACGGTGGCCAAACTTGGACAAAAATTGACTTGGGTAGAGCTTGTAATAAAATCAGAATATACCAAAATGAAAAAGGTAAAACCTATGGCTATGCTATTGGGGTTAACGTTTTTAAATTATAAATTTTTATAAGACAAATAACTATGAGAATTCTAGCAGTATGTTTTTTATTGGCCACTTTTTTGACTCAGGCTCAAACAGAAAATCTTATCTCAAAAACTTGGATTATTGATGTTAAAGCAATGGAGCCTGTTATCGCAGCAAGGCTCAACAGCAATCCCAATTTTACAAATCTTTCTGAATCTGAAAAAAAGATAGCCATCCAAACAGCATTGGACCAAATATCCAAAAGTAAAGTTGAATACAGAGCTGACGGCACTTACTTTTCAGAAACCTCTAGTAAAAAGAAAAATGGCAAATGGAGATTTGACAAAGATAAAAACATACTCTATGTAAGTACTGAAGACAAAGAATTAGTTTACACCCTTATTTCGGTGAGTGAAGAAAAACTCAACCTAAAAACGGATGCTAATTTGACTCTGTTTTTTACAGTTTCACACTAAATACAAATTCCAAACGAAGATGAAAGCACCTTTCAACAAATACATTTATTTAGGTTTTATTTTATTGGCTGTTTATCATACTTTTTTCCAAAAAGATTTTTCATCCGCAGCCATTCCATTGGGAATTGCATTAGCTTTTGATCCGTTCAATCAAGACCAAAAATGGCAAGATAGACCCAGCTGGCAAAAAATAGTGCTCATAGTGCATTTGGCCTCAACGGCTGCTTTATTTGGGTTGGCAGTTGGATTAGGAGATAAAATTTAACATTAAGTGGGGTTACTTATATTACTTTGCCTAATAATAATCTCCCATTTTCTTCACTCAGCTAAGGCAATAAATAGCTGTATTACAGTCAAAACCCTATGACCCAGATTTACGTCGTCAGTTCAGTCAATGCCTCGTATGCAAATCGCCTAAAAGAAATCCTAAGCTAATAGTTGTTTGTAATTTGATGTAAAGCGGCACCTAGCAACAAATCTATTTTCACCTCGAAAAACAAAGAGCAAAAAAGCAAAAAGTACATTTCTTTGATAAACAATCAGTAGAATCAAAAAAAAATGATTATTTTCACACTACTATTCTAACGTCTTGATTTAGAGTACAAAAATTGCTAGTATGAAAATAAAACTGAAATTAATCTTGGTTTTGTTGCTGTTTTGTTATGGAAGTTATGCTCAGTTATCCAATTTTAATCTGACGGTAACTGCAACAAACGAAACGTGTCCCGATAATGGAAGCTTATCTTTTTCGGTATCAAATACCGTTGCCGGATCAACAATAGTTTATTCTGTATACCTTTTACCCAATCTTTCAACACCTATTTCAGTTCTGAGTGCCAATTCACTTTCTGGTTTGAGTGCAGGAACATACCAGGTCATCGCTACGCAAAGTTTGGGTAACCAAAGTGGTACTCAATCGCAAGTCGCAACTATTATAAACGAGATAGAGCCGTTGACCTACCAAGTAACTAGCCAGAAAGAAATTTGTGGTGCCGATGGCGTAATTGTTGTTACTGCTTTATCGGGCAACCCAAGTCAATATGAATTGTTTGCGGGTCCTATTATAAAACCTTTACAACCGTCAAATACATTTACGGGTTTGGTTGCCGGTACCTATCAAGTCCGGGTTTTTGATGATTGTGGTGAAGGAGTGGTTCAAACCCATACCGTACAAAGTGCCAATCCCGCTTTGCTTTTTTCATTAGCGACTCCTCAATTGACCAATTGTTCTACCGTCTCCATCGGATTAGGGTTTAGCGCGGCATTGCCTTTCCCGCAAGGAACTATCAAATATCCTTTGCAAATACAAACAACTGTTTTTCCACCTTCAGGGGCTCCGATAGTAACTAATGGAACGGTTACTTCTGGATTTCAGTTCACTACATCGATTCCTTTTTTTGCACAGCAACCCTATAATTACACTTTTACTATAGTAGACGGTTGCGGAATTTCATACACCGTTAATGGTACTATAACTAATCTATCTCCAGCTATTTCTTACACGCTTCTATCAGAAACTTGCTACACCAAGCGGGTTGAGTTTTCCAATATAATCGCTTTACAACTCATTAGTGCTCCAGCAGGTTATCCGAATTCGTTGCCTCAAGATTTTACTTCTCAAATAGTAGGAGGAACCTTTACTACTGCACCTTTGGGTTTAGGAGCGTATGTGTTTGCTGCCACTGGATTGTGTGGCGAACAACAAAATATTTCAATACTAGTTGAACCCCAACAATTTCCACCTTACTATTTTGTTTATGGACTAACATGTACAAATGGGTCATTAGCATTTTATAATATCACTCAAATCATACTCATAGCAGCACCATCAAGTTACACGGGTACAGTGCCTCTTGATTTTTCGGCTACTATCAATAGTGCCAATGTGGCCGTTTTAACCAATCTCCCTTTCGGAACCTATGTTTTCAGTGTGGTTGATACTTGTCAGAATTCCTCTACCTTAGTAGCTACAATTGTTCCGAATAATCCTGCGCCAGAAGCTGCTGTTTTAAAGAGTTGTTCAAACAACAACGGAAGTGTAAAAATTACAGGCGATCTGACAGCCATTCAACTCGTTTCGGCACCCAGTACTTATGTTGGCGTTTTACCTCAAGATTTTACAACTGCTATTATTTCCAATTCAGAATTTACACTCAATAATTTACCTTCCGGAAACTATGTTTTTAATACGGTAGGGACATGCAATAATTTAGCCAACTCTGTTCAAGTT
>CAZAJH010000109.1:0-6540 GCA_964485385.1 uncultured Flavobacterium sp. | reverse complement strand
CGCCATGAGAAACAAAGTACAATTAATCGGACATGTCGGCCAAGAGCCCGAAGTTAAAACTATTGAAGGAGGCAGAAAAGTTGCCAAACTTACCTTAGCAACAAATGAAAATTACACCAATAATAAAGGTGAGAAAGTAGAACAAACCGAATGGCATCGTTTGACAGCTTGGGGCAAAACAGCCGAAATCATCGAGAAGTATGTAGTAAAAGGAAAGGAAATTGCCATTGAAGGCAAATTGACACACCGCAGTTACGATGATAAAAACGGTGAAAAACGTTATGTAACCGATATTGTTGTCAATGAACTTTTATTAATCGGGAAGTAGCCAAGTCAACAACGCAGTTCCAAAAGCAAGAACATCATTTGTTCTTGCTTTTTTTATGGATAAAATAGTGGGAATGCGGTATTTTAACACAACTTTTCAACACGAAAACGTTTTCGACGACTTTTATTTTGTGAACTTCTGTATTTTTCAATACTTTTATTAAGTTGTCAATAAAATTAAACCCTAAAAATATGAGAATTTTAAAGCAAGTGCTATTTGTAGCTACGTTTTGCTGCTTTTTTCAAAGTGGTTTTTCTCAAGTTGGGATCAATACTACAACACCTCAGAGTACATTGGATATCAATGGCAATCTTTCTGTTAAAGTAGTGAATCTTACCGGAAATGGAACCGGAAATGCTGGTGCACCTATCCTTATAAGTGATGGCGTTTATATTTCAATTAGTCCAGTGGTTACCGATGATAAATTTCAATTGCCAAATCCGACACTTTTTCCAGGAAGAATGTACATTATACGCAATATTCAAAATTCGGTGACAGCCCAACTAACAACAGCAGCAGGACTTCTTTTTCCTAAAAATTCAACAGTGGGGAGTGCGCAAATTTATATGTTCGAGGGTAATTTGAGAACTGTGACTGTCATAAGTGATGGTTCAAACTGGACGTATATCAATTAAGCATCCATTAACTTTTGAAATAACGCTATAAATTCACCTACATGGTAGCCGTCCATCAGACCGTGGTGAACGTGAATAGACATTGCTATTTCCTTTTTTCCATTGTTTTCCGTCATTTTTCCAAACGAAATTTTCGGACAACTATCCGGCCATGTCAAACTTCGGGCATGCGAAAAAGAGCTAAAGTTAATCCAAGGCAAGGCAGAGAAATGAATTAGATTTTCAGGATATTCGGTAGTAAAAAGTCCAGAGGTAGCTGCAATTCGGTTGATTTCATTTTGCGTAGCTTTATAAAAAGTATGTAAATCACTATCATATTCAATCAACGAAAAGCCAAACGTTTTATCTTCCCTAAGAAGGGTAGCAGAAACATCAATTCGATCAAAGACGTATACTTCGTTTTCTATAATTCGGTAACGAAAACAAGCTATAGAATTGACGGCAACCATAGTTTTGTGCAAGTAATAAGAAAAAAAAGAAACGCCGCTTGTTTGGGCTTTTTTGTATGCATTTGTGCAATCTATAGTCACGGTAACACCAAAAAAAGGCTCTTCCATTTGGCTAAAAAACAGAAAATGCGCTTTGCGATTCCAGGTCTCAATATCTAGTTTGTGTTTCATTTTTTTAAAAGAGAGGTATGATATCACCAATTTGAGTCACCGATTTAAAATTGTCGTGTTGGATTTCAAAATCAATTTTTTCGTATTCCCATGTGGTGTGGTACGGAATGTGAATAGCCTGTCCACCAATATTTAAAACAGGTAAAACATCCGATTTCAGTGAGTTCCCAATCATCGTAAAATCTGTTGGATTGGTGTCTAAACGCTGCAACATTTTTTGGTAATCCAATTCTTTTTTGTCGCTCATGACTTCAATATGGTGAAAATAATGACCAATACCCGAGTCGTGTAACTTCCGGTGTTGGTCTTTCAAATCGCCTTTGGTAGCGACAACTAATTTGTACTTGCCTTGCAACTGTTCTAAAACTCGTTCAACATCTGGCAACAACTCAACCGGCTTTTGCAATAAATCTTTCCCAATTTGAATGATTTTATCAATAACATTTCCTGAAATTTGATGATTGGTCAATTCCAAAGCCGATTCAATCATAGACAACACAAAGGCTTTAATACCAAATCCGTAAAGGGGTAAATTTTTGACTTGATGATTCAAAATCAATTGTAAAATCTCTTGATGCGAAGCATAATCACTAAATAAAGTGCAAAATTTGGCTTGTGCTTCATCAAAAAAAGGCTCGTTATGCCAAAGTGTGTCATCGGCGTCAAAGGCGATTACTTGCAGACTCATAAAATCGTTTTAAAATTTATAAAAGGAATATTTCTTTTTTGAAAGTTGGTAAGCACCAATGTACAAATCAGATTTGTAATTGAAAACAGTTTGATCGCTCAGCATAGAATGTTCTTCAATAAAGTTTCGAAGCCGATCAAAAGGCTGTTCCCCTTGTTCGATTTTCAAATAATTGAACGCTGAATCAAACAAACAATTGGTATAAATGACATACCTTCTGTGGTAAGAGTTGATGTTTTGAATGGAAAACTGGGAAGCCAACCCAAAAGCCAAGGACCCAGCTAGCCCTCCAATTAACCCTCCAGAAACAAAAGAGTCATTGTTTTTTACCTCAGAAACCGCACCAACAGTCAAATGCAATTCATTGTTTTCTACATAACAAGATAAGGAAGGGTTCAAGTTGGCTATTTTACGAATCAATTGGTTTGGTTTTTCTACAACAGCTCTTTTTTTAACACTGCCATTTTCTTCAATAATAGTAGAATTTTTAAACGGAAATTCCTGATCTAAATACAAGGTGTAATTTTTAAATTCATTGCCGTCAATATCTTTCATTGAAATCTGAACTTGCTCAGGATTCGATTTTAACTGAATTAAAGTGTTTTGGTACAAAAACGAGTTGGAAGTCGGATTCTCAAACTTCGTTGTGTCAATATAAGGTTGACTGATCAGCTTTTGACTAGCTGAAAAATCATTCAAATTAATACGTAAAAGTTGAGTAAAGTTGGTGCTGTTGTCAAAAGTAAAAACCAATTCATGGCCAATCAGGTAACTCTTTCTTTTGTTTGCGCCAAAAACCAAAGACGGCGGTGTTTCATGTAAAATGTCTTGCACTGTAAATCCGTCTTCCACTTGACTCGACCACTTGAGTAAGGTCCAAAAATCAGTTTTTCTACTTTTACTGTCTAGAAAAGCAAGCCTTGTCAAATCGATTGTTTTTTTCTCCATTTTTCCATTGTCAAACACATAACAGTTCACCATACTACTTTCTTTGGAAATGGTAAACAAGTAAAATAAGTGACCAAGGGTTAACTTTTTAAACGTTTTTTCTTGTTCAAAGTTGAGCTCAAAATAAGTAGGCACAACCTTTTTGGTTGAAAAATCAAAACATTGTTGTGCCACGGTTCCTTTTTTAAAATCCAACCAATATGAGTAGTATTTTTCGCCCGATATACTGTAACCAATGTTGGCGTCAAATTGACTCGATGGGCGTTTGGAAACTAAGGAATCTTTCAGGGCGAATTTTTCGTTTAAACGAATGATACTCTCATTTTGTTTGTCAGAAAAGAACAAGGAAATTTGATTTTTATCTTCCTCAATAACCTGATAAACATCGGTTTGCGCTTTTAGGTTTAACGAAATAGAACCTATTAGTTCTTGTCCGTAAATTGCAGCAGAAAAAAGTAAAATCAGGGAAGAGATAAATTTCATAAAAATGATGGTATCGAATTAATTTTCAAACTTCATAATTACGTATTGTTTGGCATCTTCATTATAATAACCAACATAGGCTTTGCCATTAGTAGAGAAAAAAGTGGGGTATTTAATTTCTGAGAAACCATTGAAATAACTACACATTTTAGTACCTGAAAACTGATTGATTTTGTCTTGAAGTTGACTAAAGTTAGCATCCAACAATGCATTAACAGAGATAATGTTTCGACTGGATTTGTAATTATTATAGAAGACGCTATTGCCATCGTAACCGCCCAAAAGGACAAAAGCGGTGGCATAAATCAAACCACCCACAAGGCCAAACTGATAAGGAATGATAGGATAGCCTTGACCATTATTTTCTTCATTAATGTCAATTTTTTTTATTCGTTCAGGCGAAACACCTCCAAACGAAATCAACTGATTTCCTTTGTAATTGTAACAAGAAATACCGACTTTATAACTGTTTAGTTTACTAATGAATTGATTGGTGTTTGCAATGTTTTTTTCTTCATGTTTATTGACCCATTCACACAAAAAATCGGAGTTTTTAAAACTAATTTCAGCGGTTGAATCTGCAGTAAATTCTTTGATAATTTCTCCTTTTAGATTTTTAACAGTCAAAAAAAGTTGCGATTTGGAAACTTTGAATTGATACAAAAGATGATCAAAATAGTACGAATTGGATTGATTGGTTACAATTTCTTCCCGAGGTTTACTCAGGTTTACAATCGCTGAGCTAAAATCAGAGAGATTGATTGTAACCATTTGGGTAAGTTGCGAATTGTTGTCAAAAGTCAGTACCAACTCTTTTTCATCAAAGTAAACTTTCCTTCTTTTGGCACAAAGAGCCAGTGAATTGGGAAGTGAGGTGTCAATATTTTGAAGCTCAAACGGAGATTCAAACGACTCAAAACTTTCGTTAAACAAATCGTATACATTAGCTCTTTGGTTGTTCGAATCGCTAAAAACATTTTTGATCAAATCAAAGGTTTTGACTTCCATCTCGTTTTGATTTGAAAAGCGATACAGCTTTAGAGTACTCGATTGATCAACTACAGATAAACAATAAAAAGCAGTATTACCACTAAACGTTTGCACTACTGTTTCACCATTAAAATTCAAATCTTTTGTTGATACTGTTACTTTCTTGGTTTTTAAATCGAGGTTTTGAAATAAAAATTTTCCGCCGTTTTTGGAGGTCCAAATCAAATTTACACTCGATTCATTTCTAGAAAAACCAATCATGTTATCAGACTTGCTTCCCGGAATTGGAACCATCAATGTATCAATAAAATTGAACGTTGCATCGTAGTGGGAAAAGCGTACTTTTTTTCCATTGGAGATAAAAATGTAGGCTTCATCTTTTGATTTGTCTACATAGCTAAATGATTTTCCGTCTTTTTTCATCACAAACGGAAGTGACGTTATGTAGCTTTGTGAGTAGCAAAAACTAGTCAATGCCACCATCGCCATCAAAAAAAATCGCTTCATACCATTTTATTTGGTTGGAAAATTAACTAATTAGCGCACCATTGCTCACGCCATCCGCATCCGGATTTACAAAAACCAGTTTCCCTTCTTTGTCGTTGGTCATCAAAATCATCCCTTGGCTTTCTACACCTCGTAACGCTCTTGGAGCCAAATTAACTAAAACGGTCACGCGTTTGCCCACCACTTCTTCGGGCGAAAAATGCTCGGCAATTCCCGAAACAATGGTACGTACATCAATGCCTGTGTCTACTTTCAACACCAACAATTTATTGGCTTTGGGCATTTTTTCGGCTTCAACAATAGTACCTACGCGCAAATCCAATTTGGTGAAATCGTCGAAAGTGGCGGTTTCTTTTTGCGGTTCTACTACTTGGTTTTCCATAATATTCATTTTTTTGGTGGCTTCTAATTTGTCTATTTGCTGCTGAATTTCGGCATCTTCAATTTGGGCAAACAATATTTCGGCCTGACCAATTTGATGTCCGGCTTTAGTGACATTCCACTGTTCAAAATCCAAATTCCAGTGATTCAATTTAATGTTCAATATCGCACTTAATTTTTGCGACGTAAACGGCAAAAATGGCTCTGATAATATCGCTAGTGCCGAGGCAATTTGCAAGGCCACAAACATTTGGGTTTTTACGCGCTCCGGATTGTCCTTTATCATTTTCCAAGGTTCTTCGTCGGCCAAATACTTATTACCCAATCGTGCCACATTCATCAATTCGTTTTGTGCTTCTCTAAAACGGTAACGCTCAATCGAACTGGCAATCACCGACGGATAAGCTTTCAATTCAGCCAATATTTGTTCGTCTATTTCGCTAAACTCATTCGGACTAGGCACCACACCATTGTAATATTTGTTGGTTAATACCACCACACGATTGATGAAATTGCCAAAAACCGCAGCTAATTCGTTGTTATTTCGTGCCTGAAAATCTTTCCATGTAAAGTCATTGTCTTTGGTTTCGGGAGCATTTGCCGTTAAAGCATAACGCAAAACATCTTGCTTTTCTGGAAAGTCGACTAAATATTCATGTAACCAAACGGCCCAGTTTTTTGAAGTAGATAATTTATTTCCTTCTAAATTTAAAAACTCATTTGCTGGAACATTTTCGGGTAGAATAAAAGTTCCTTCTGCCTTTAACATGGCTGGAAAAATGATACAATGAAACACTATATTATCTTTCCCGATAAAATGAACCAATTTGGTGTTTTTATCTTTCCAATATACTTCCCAATTCTTTCCTTCACGTGCTGCCCATTCCTTAGTTGCCGAAATATATCCTATAGGTGCATCAAACCAAACGTATAATTTTTTCCCTACTGCTCCTTCTAATG
>CAZAJH010000108.1:0-6547 GCA_964485385.1 uncultured Flavobacterium sp. | reverse complement strand
AACTGTAGAACACTTTTTTAAAGTCATCGTCATACATCCAAACCACCGGATGAAAATCGGCCATGATGAATTGACCATTGGGTTTTAAAAAAGAGGCAATCACATTGGCCCATTTCTCCAAATCGGGAAACCAGCCAATGGTGCCGTAACTGGTAAAAACGATATCGAATTTCTCGTTAATGTGTTTGGGTGCGTCGTAAATATCACAACAAACAAAAGTCGCATCTAAATTCAGTTGTTGTGCAAATTCAGTAGCTCTTTGAACGGCTTTGTCCGATAAATCTACTCCAACAGCGCTTGCGCCCATTCGAGCAAACGTCATCGTATCTTGTCCAAAATGGCATTGCAAATGCAGTATTCTTTTTTTACTTACATCGCCAAGCAATTCCAACTCTATCGTATTCAACGTCGATTTTCCTTTCAAAAAACCTTCATTGTCATAAAACTCTGAGGCAATATGCACATCTGTTTTGTCGTTCCAAGCTTGTTTATTGATACTGATGTAATCCAAGTCTTCTTCCATCTTTTTTTAATTTTTACCTTCTGATATCTAACTTCTAAACCCCAAATTGTTTCAAATGATGATCCAAATGCATCGCATGCAATTTATCCCATTCTTCATAACTCATGTCACCAAAAAAAGGATGCTTATTGCTTTTTATCGATTGATGTCCTAATTCGGCAAACTTGGCAAACTTGCGAATCAATTCGGCTTTGGTCGATTCAAAATCGTATTGATCTTTACGAATAAAATCAGGCGCAGTTGGGCTATTCTTCTTGAATTCGCTCGAGTTTAGAATTTTGTTCTTAAATAGTTTTCCAATCAATCGCATGATGAAATTACTGCGAAGTTGTAAATCGCCAAAAGCCAAATCAATTGGAGCCTGACAGTGCGATAACATTTGGCTAACCGTCATTTTTCCCCACAGTGGTTGACTTTCTTTTGACAATGAGTTGATACGAGTAATGAAAGCATCGTTGTCCTTTTTGTTGTAAACAGATGGCATAAGATTCTATTTTAGATGTATTCAAATGTACAATTTTAAGTTTTATCTCCAATATTATATTAAATTTGCACCTCAATTAAAAAATACACGATAATGGAAAACGGAATATACGCTAAATTCAACACGACCAAAGGTTCGATTTTAGTTAAATTAACGCACGACTTAACACCAGGAACAGTAGGTAATTTTGTTGGGTTAGCAGAAGGACAATTAGAAAATTCAGCCAAACCAATGGGAAAACCGTATTACGATGGACTCAAGTTTCACCGTGTTATTCCCGATTTTATGATTCAAGGCGGGTGCCCGCAAGGAATCGGTTCGGGTGGACCAGGATATCAGTTTGATGATGAATTTCATCCTACTTTAAAACACGATAAACCAGGCGTTTTATCGATGGCCAATGCTGGGCCGGGGACGAATGGTTCACAATTTTTTATTACTCATGTGCCTACCAATTGGTTGGACGGAAAACACACCGTTTTTGGACATGTCGTAGAAGGTCAAGAAGTGGTTGATGCAGTTGCACAAGGCGATCTAATGGATTCAATCGAAATTGTCCGAGTAGGCGCAGAAGCCGAAAAATGGAATGCCATTGAAGCGTTTCGCACTTTTGAAGGTTCGAGAGCCAAAAGAGAGGCAGAAGCCAAAAAAGCGGCAGAAGAAGCAATGGAAAAATTAGCGGCGGGTTTTGAAAAAACAGAAAGTGGTTTGCGCTACAAATTCATCCAAAAAGGGAATGGTAAGCAAGCCGAAAATGGTAAAACTGTTTCGGTTCACTATTCGGGTTCGTTGGATAACGGAAAAGTTTTTGATAGTTCGTATGCACGCAAAAAACCAATCGAATTTCCTCTTGGAAAAGGCCATGTAATTGAGGGTTGGGACGAAGGAATTGCGCTATTGCAAGTGGGAGACAAGGCTCGTTTTGTGATTCCATCTTACTTGGCATATGGTTCTCGTGGCGCTGGAGGGGTAATTCCGCCCGACGCAACTTTGATTTTTGATGTTGAATTGATGGATGTCAAATAGGCTCTTACTATTAAAAACATAAAATTAAATCCCGAGGGTACAACTCTCGGGATTTTTTATATATTTACCTAACCAAAATCAATAAATTAAAAGATATGAAAACAAAAATCATGGCTTTGGCTGTAGTTGGAGTACTGTTGTACTCGTGTTCACCTAAAACAGCACCAGCGCCAACAGAAGTAAAAAAAGAACTTTCACCAGCACTTGCCGAAGGAAAGTCATTATACGAAAACAATTGTGCCAAATGCCATAAATTGCACAATCCATCCAATTATACGGCTGAGCAATGGTCACCCATTTTGGAACGAATGAAGAAAAAAGCCAAAATTGACGATGCGACAACAGCCAAAATATATGCGTATGTAACCGCAAATTAAATTTTAAATCCGTCGAAAGGCGGATTTTTTATTGGAATAGTTTTTGAGTCACTATCTTTGTATCACTTTAGTGTAATTATGAGGTATTTTTTATTCTTGTTATTGATTTCTTTTTCGACTAATGCACAAGATTTAGGTCAGGCGCAGCATTGTGGTTTTGATTTTACTTCTTATTTGGTGTTGAGTGTGCACGAAGAAGGTACAAAAGAAAATACCAAAGGGCTAAAATTATCTTTGGTTGATTTGCAAGGAAATCCCATTATAAACACCAATAATCAATACAGCTGGAAAGACAACAACAAAGAACTCATTTTTTCGTTCAATTATAGGATTGATGAAAATAATCAACGTCTCGAAAAAATCCCTGAGGGAGCCAAAGAACGTTGGTTTTTTCCGTATGCCAAAGACAATTATTTTTTATCTGTTATCAATGGATTACCCGCCGATCAACTCAAAGTCAAAATTGAAGACATTGATGGCGAGGCGAACGGTGGTTTTTTTGAAACACTATTGGTAGAAATAAGTTATTTTGACTTATTTGTATTGTGTTCCAATCAAGCCCGTGATTACGCGGTTCAGTTTGGTCGAAAAGCCAATAAACCTTTGGAAGTGATTATCAAAAAGGCTGCTAAATAGTAAACCCATCCGGTAAAGTTGCCCCTTTTTTAATTACGATAATGCCATCTTTAACGGTGTACAATTCGTTGTTGGTATCTTCCAAATGAGTTCCGCCGTTTAACTTTACATCATTTCCAATGCGGCAGTTTTTATCGACTATCGTATTGTTGATTTCACAACGTTCGCCAATTCCGATATTGATGATGTTGTGTTCAATATTGCTTCGAATTTCATCTAAATTTTGATAAAAATCGTTACCCATCAAATACGAATTGGATATTTTAGAACCTTTTCCAATTCGGCTTCGAATTCCAACTACCGAATGTTCGATCGATGTTCCATTGATGATGCAACCTTCTGCAACCACCGATTTATCAATCATTGACGAACCTGTAATTTTAGATGGAGGCAAAACCCTGGCACGAGTATAAATTTTGCTTGAATTGTCAAATAAATTGAACTTCGGAATCGCATCGGTCAAGCCTAAATTGGCTTCAAAAAATGAATCGATGTTTCCAATATCCGTCCAATACCCTTCGTATTGGTAACTCAGAATTTTTTCTTTTCCAATGGCTTGTGGAATGATTTCTTTTCCAAAATCTTTGGTGTCGGGGTTCGACATTAAATCAATCAGTAATTTTCGATTGAAGATGTAAATTCCCATAGAGGCCAGATAATGTTTGCCTTCTGCCTTTGATTCTTCACTCACTTCCGACGTCCATTCGGGTAACAAACTCGCATTTGGTTTTTCAATAAACGAAGTAATGAAATTCTCCGAATCGGTTTTGAGTATGCCAAATTCGGGTGCTTCTTTGGCTGTAACCGGTAGCGTTGCAATCGAAATCGAAGCGCCACTTTTTTGATGTGCATCAATCATTTCATTGAAATCCATTTGGTACAATTGATCGCCTGATAAAATCAACGCATAATCAAATTCGTGGTTCAAAAAATGATTCATACACTGGCGAACTGCATCGGCCGTTCCTTGAAACCAAGTCGGGTTGTCAGGCGTTTGTTCGGCAGCCAAAATATCGACAAAAGCGGTGCTGAAATGACTAAAATGGTAGGTGTTTTTGATGTGCTGGTTGAGAGAAGCCGAGTTGAACTGCGTCAGTACAAACATGCGTTTAATATCCGAATTGATACAATTGGAAATCGGAATGTCAACCAAACGGTATTTTCCTGCAATCGGAACCGCTGGTTTGGAGCGACTTTGAGTCAGTGGATACAATCTCGAACCTTGTCCGCCACCCAAAATAATGGCTAATGTGCTTTTTTTCATGATATTGATGTCGTTAATTTCCTCATTATTACTTGTTATTACGTGGAACGAAGTAATCTCGCCTCACATAATATTCTTTTCTAAATGAATCTAATTTTCCTTGTTATTTTTTTGGGCACCTATTCCGCCTTCCACTCCCGCTTTTTTTTCTTGCTTTAACAAGACAAGAAAAAAAGAGCTCCGTTCAAGTCGGGGTGCGGGCATTATCTTTATATAAAAAATCAGTTTTAAAAGTAATCAAAATGGTATTGTTGAAATAAAATTTTGATACTTACTTTGTGCTGTAAGACTGTAAGACTGTAAGACTGTGAGACTGTGAGACTGTGAGACTGTAAGACTTTAAGACTGTAAGACTGTAAGACTGTAAGACTGTAAGACTGTAAGACTTTTAGACTTTGCAACTTTGTAACTACACGTGAGATCAATAATTGACTATATTTCTATTTAAAATAAACTTTCAAGCCTCCTCTTTTTCAAATTTAGATATCACTTCTTCATAATAGTTATACGTCGTTCTAGCAATCGATTCCCAACTGAAAATCTCTAAAACGCGCTTTCTTCCTGCTTTTCCCATTTGAGTAGCGAGGTTTTCATCGCCTAACAAAAGGTTAATTTTGGCTGCAAAAGCTTTTTGAAATGCAACTGGATCTTTCGGATTGAAATCGGTTCTTGAAATGCTTTCAAGTGGAATTAAAAATCCCGTTTCGCCCTCCGTTACAATCTCTGGAATGCCACCAACAGCACTTCCGACCACGGGAGTTTCACACGATAACGCTTCGAGATTGATAATACCAAACGGCTCATACAACGACGGACAAGCAAAAACACGAGCGTGACTGTATAGTACTTTGACTTTTTCTCGCGGGAGCATTTCCGAAATCAATATTACACCATTTCTTTTTGCTTTCAGTTGCGCAATCAAATCTTCGGTTTCTTTTGCAATTTCAGGTGTATCGGGAGCGCCTGCACACAATACAATTTGGCAATTTTCATCAAAATAATGTGCGGCTTCTATCAATTGCGAAATGCCTTTTTGACGCGTAATTCGTCCCACAAAAAGAACAAAAGGAATGGCTGGATTAATTCCATATTCTGCTAGCAAATCATTGTCAAAAGTTGGTTGGTAGAAATCAGGATCAATTCCGTTGTGAATTACAGTTACCTTTTCAGGATTGATTCCGTAGGCTTCAACCACATCTTCTTTCATTTGTTGGCTCACGGCTATAACACCATCGGCCGAATTGTAGGCATGGTGTTCAATCCATCGTGAAAGGAAATAACCGTTTCCGAGTTGTTCAACTTTCCACGGACGATGCGTTTCCAAACTATGAGTAGTTAAAATCAGCGGAACTTGTAGTAATTCTCTCGAAAAAATGCCTGCCAAATGCGTATACCAAGTGTGGCAATGAATCACATCAGCATCTACTGTATGTTGAGCCATTTCTACATTTCGACTCAAATTTTGAAACATTTTGAGGTGTGGATTAGCAGGATCTTCCATTTGATTTAGCGCAGGGGAAATTCCGAGTACCTGCATGGAGTCTGTTAGTTCGTTTTGTTGTCCAAAACAGCGTACATTCACCGTAGCAAATTTGACTAATTCGCGACTTAAAAAGTCAATATGAACTCCTGCACCTCCATAAATATTAGGTGGAAATTCGTTCGTGAACAAAGCAATTTTCATAAGTTCAACTGGTTTGTAGGTCTGATGTATAAAAGTATGAAATATATTGGTTTATTTTGTGCTTAAGCTGTATATAAAAACTATACAAAAAGGATTTTTAGTGCTATTTATAATTAATATGGAACAGATAAATTGGAATGATTTTGAAAAAATTGAAATGCGAGTAGGAACCATTATTCAGGTGAATGATTTTCCTGAGGCAAAAAAGCCTGCTTTTCAATTGATTATAGATTTTGGAGAAGAATTGGGCATCAAAAAATCGTCCGCTCAAATTACAAAACGGTACCAAAAAAACGATTTAATCGGAAAACAAATCATTGCAGTCGTTAATTTTCCCAAAAAACAAATTGCCAATTTTAGGAGCGAATGTCTTGTTTTGGGTTCTGTTAATGGCGATGAAGTAGTACTGCTGACTTCTGATTTTGTTGTAAAAAACGGATTGCGAATCGGTTAATTTTCAAAAGAAAACAGTAGAATTAACAAAGCATAAAAACTACTGGTATGAGCTTTTGCTCTTGCGTTTTGGCTTTGTTATGTAAAAAATATTCCCATC
>CAZAJH010000107.1:0-6689 GCA_964485385.1 uncultured Flavobacterium sp. | reverse complement strand
GAAAACTAGATTTCTCATATTGGTTATTTTTGTCTCAAAACTATAAAAAAAGGCCACTTAAAAAAGTGACCTTTATCATATCCTATGGTTAACAAATTAGGGATTAACTTCAAAATTTTGGTTTTCATTGGCATGTGATTCTCTCACGTTGATTACCCTATTATCAGATCCTACCACAAACGCTACAAAACTAACATTTTCGTGATTCACCTGAGGTGGCACTGGAATTGCAAAACTTTTTGTAATGGTATTTCCTTCGGTAGTATCGGTAATTTCATCTCCCAAAATATGAGTCATTGATCGGCGTAAAACATGGTTATGCTCAAAATTTGGAATCGGATCTATACCGCCATAATACTGCATATAGTTGCGTTGGTCATAAAACAAATGGTTTTCTAGTAAATAAACGACCAATTTCAAACCCGAATAATCATCTAAAAACTTCACCTTAACATCTAAATTTATACCTTGAGCATTCACAGAAGACTTCATAGCTAAACCCAAAGTGGTGTTGTTGCTTGTCATGTCTATAGCTTGCTGAATGTTGGACGTTTCAGGAAAGGTCCAAACAGTAAGTCGGTTTAATCTTGACACTGGTAACGCCAAAGGCGCAGTGGGTGAAATCAAATTTTTTAGCGGAGCGATAGCAACTGGCCCAAAATTAAACGGATCATTTCCGTAATGAATAGCAACTGAAACAATTTTGTCTGATTGCTGTTTGGCAAGATCAATAGCATGAGAAACACGCGTACAATTTCCACACCAAGTCCCTGTGTAATCCTCAATCAAAGCTCTTTTTTTAAAATAGCCCGATACTGGCGGAGCAGTTGCACTTTGATCAGGTCTATTCTCAACAATAACCGTATCGCTACACGAATTAATGGTCATTGACAATAAAAATAACGCAAGAAAATAAGTCTTTTTCATCGGTAAAAAAATTTGCATAATTATTGATTGCAAATAAAGCAAAAAAAACTTTAATCTTAATATAATTATTTATTTATTTGCAACTCAAATTGAACATTTTATGAAAAAATTATCCTTTTTATTGCTTTTTGTAGGTTTTAGTCTAACCGCCCAAACCAACCTACCAGATTTGAACCTCAGCTCAATTGAAGGTAAGTCTGTTTCGTTAAAAAATGATTTTAGTGAAAAAGACAAATTGTATGTTTTTTCTTTTTGGGCTACTTGGTGCGCACCTTGTATCAACGAACTTGACGAAATGAACGATTTACAAGAAGAATGGAAAAAAACCGTGAATTTTGAGGTAATTGCTGTTTCGACAGATGACACCAGAACCCAAAAAAGAGTAAAACCTTTGGTAAACGGCAAAGAGTGGAGCTACAAAATTTTGTTAGATACTAACCAAGATTTAAAAAGAGCGCTTTCAATAGTAAATATTCCATACACAGTTGTGGTGAAGAACGGAAAAATTGTTCACATACAAAATGGATATGTGCCAGGAAGCGAAGTAGAATTATTTGAAAAAATGAAGTCATTATAATAATGAAATTAAACCAACTAACTCAATTACTAGTTTTAAGCCTTTTAACAGCTACTACTTTTGCTCAAGAAAAAGAAAAAAGCAACCTGAACATCAATGGTGGTTTTGAGACAAACTCACAATGGTATTTAAACGACACCGGTGTTCGCGACGAGTTTGACAACCCTACTGTTCGCCCTGAGCAACCTTTGCGATCAAACAGTTATCTTTTTGTGAACGTAAAATACAAGAATTGGTCGGCAGGGATACAAGGTGAATCATACATGGAAAACGCCTTATTGAACTTGAATCCAAAATACGATGGTACCAACGTTGCCACTTATTTTTTACAATACAAAAATGAAAAAGTTGACCTAACGGCGGGTTACTTCTACGAACAATTTGGAAGTGGATTACTATACCGAAGCTGGGAAGACAGAGCATTGGGAATTAATAATGCCCTACGCGGTGGTAGAGTGATTTTTAAACCAACCAATTACATTACTTTAAAATCCATATATGGGCAACAGCGAACGGGTTTTGATGTAAGCAGAGGAAAGGTTTATGGTGGTGATTTGGAAATTGGTTTATCTCCTATATTTAAACTTGAAAATACCGATATTACCATTGGGATGACTTATGTTGCCAGAGACGAAAAAACAGCCATCGAAAATCCCAATTTTGATGATGTAACTCACGGCTATGCCGGACGTTTAAGTATCAACCACAATGCCCTTTATTTTTCTACCGAGTTTAATTATAAGTCGGAAGACGCAGTGGTTCAGGCCCCAGGTCAAATTGACAATCAATTAATTAAACCAGGAAATGCGTTATTAGTCAACTTGGGTTATTCAAAAAAAGGTTTTGGTATTGATGCCTCATTCAGACGATTAGAAAACATGAGTTTCTTTTCGGAGCGTGACGCCAAAGGAAATACTTTTAATGATCGAATCATGAATTTTATTCCAAGTTTGACCAAACAACACCATTATAATTTGGCCAATATCTATGTGTACCAAGCACAGCCAAATGTACTCCTCTCTGACGCTAGTTTTGTTAAAGCAGGTGAAATCGGCGGTCAGATTGATGTTTTTTATGATTTTAAGAAAGGAACAAAACTAGGTGGAAAAAACGGAATGAAAGTCGCCTTAAACATATCCAATTGGAATGCTTTGGGTGGAACTTTCTTTATTTTCAATCCACAAGATTACGACACTGATTATTTTGGTTTTGGGGAGAGAATGTTTACCGATTACAACATTGAGATCACCAAAAAATGGAACAACAAATGGCAATCCATGATTAGCTATATCAATCAGTTTTACAACAGAAAATACATTGAAGACGCCAAAGGAGAAATCAATACCAACATTGTAGCCGCAGAAGCAACATACAAATTCACTGCAACGCGATCGATTAGATTGATGGGGGAACATATGTGGGCTGATTACGATAGAAAAAACTGGGCCGGAGCCACTGTTGAGTTTAACTTAAATTCGAGATTGTCTTTTTATTTGAGTGATTTGTACAACTATGGCAACGATTTGGATTATGCTCGTAACCACTACTACAATGTGGGTGGTGCTTTCAGAAAAAAATCAACTCGAATTGCGCTGAACTACGGAAGGCAACGCGGAGGATTAGTTTGTGTAGGAGGTGTGTGTCGATTTGTACCTGAAAGTTCCGGAGTATCTTTATCGCTCAATACTTCATTTTAAAACCTTTTAGAATGGTAAAAAATCAAAAAATAATAGGACTATTAGTATTTGTTTTTTTGCTGACTCTGTATGCATGCAGCACTAAAGAGGACGAAATTTATGTTGACATCCCAACTACGCCAGTCGTAATGGATTTAAGCAGTGTTCCGTATCCTAAATTGTCGGATTACAATTTTTTTCAGGGTGAATTAAAAAACCTTACCCCTGCTTTCGGGGTTATTCCATACAGACCCACGAGTGAGCTTTTTTCAGAGTACGCGCTTAAAAAAAGATTTTTATGGCTTCCACCCGGAACTAAAGCCACTTACACTGGCGATGGCACCATTTTAAATTTACCTGTTGGCGCAGCTTTAATTAAGGTTTTTTACTATAACAACGTACAACCCAACAATACAACTCACATCATTGAAACGCGAGTAATGATTCGCAAACAATTGGGTTGGATATTTGCTGAATACATTTGGAACGATCAACAAACAGAGGCTTTTTTAGAAACGGACCAAACCAATAGAGTCATTTCTTGGAGAGACGAAAATAATGTTATTCAAACCGTTAATTACAGAACCCCGATTGTTGATGCTGATTGTTTTAGATGTCATGGTAAGATTAGCACTGATGAGCATATTCCAATTGGTATAAAACCACAAAACTTAAACAGCACTTTTAATTATCCCGAAGGACCAAAAAATCAACTGAGTAAATTAATTGAATTCGGTTATTTGGAAAACAATTTACCGCCCAATATTGTTTCAGTTGTTGATTACAATGACACTTCCAAATCGGTACAACTAAGGGTACGCTCCTATTTTGATGCCAATTGTGCGCATTGTCATATTGATGATGGAGAGGCAACTCAAGAGAGTCTTAGGTTTGCCTTTAATGAAACCCATGATCCAACTATGATGGGCGTTGGGGTAAATGCCGAGCATTTTGTACCTGGTTATAATGGCCGAATTGTACAGCCTAATAACGTCGGACAATCAATCTTACACTATCGAGTAAACACACATACTGATACTTTTTTTATAATGCCTCCCCTAGGTCGAAGTGTTAAGCACACGCAGGGAGTGCAATTGATTGAGGATTGGATTAATTCATTTTAAAATAAAAAAGGCTCTCTTTCGAGAACCTTTTTTGGTTTATAACTTCAGAGAAAAATATTATTTTTTGATAATTTTTTTAGTGGTTGTATTACCTTCAACACTTGTAAAACTAACTACGTAAACCCCCGAATTTAAATCGGAAAGGTCAATTGTTTGAATACCGTAGTTTAATTTACCTGAAAAAACTTGTTTTCCATTCATATCAAATAGAGCAATTCTATCTCCTTTCAATACATCCAATACAAGCTCATTTTCAACGATAGTAGATTTGATAATTACACCTGATGTTTGCAATTGATCTATCTCATCTGCTGATAAATTAGGATCAAAACGATAGGTAACATCTATGGTATTTCCTGATGGATTACCGGCTTGAAAAAAGCGGAATGAGTAATCTTTTGGAAATGGCGCAGTGTTGGCCGCAAAAGGAGTATTCAAAAAGTGTCCATCATTTCCGGTTTGCCCTAGTGGTGGTATGGTAACATGAGGGAAGTTAATTGGATAAGTCATTCCTTCTTCTACATCAGGAAGACATTCATTTCCAAAACAAAGCTCAAAACCTAATCCATCTGTATTCACTAATGACGTACAGTTAATCTTAACATTCACTGGGGCTGTAGCAGAAAGATTTTTTACATAAAAATCAAACTCAGCAGCCAAACCAGAATTTGTGTTAAAAGCTACTACTTGTCCACTGTTAACTGGAGTCCCATTGTGTCTAGTCAATGCAATTTGGGAAAACCCAAATACACTAAATAAAACAGAAGCCGTAAGTAAAATTCTTTTCATTGTATTTTTATTTAAGCACAAGAAACTATTTCTAGTTTCTTGTGCTGGATTTAAAATTATTTCAAAACAAGTTTTTGAGTTTGTTCAACACCATCGCCTGAAGTCATCTTAACTAAATAAATGCCTTTTTGCAATGAAGATAAATTCATTTGAGTTTCATTTGAAACCTCATTCATTGAGAACACTACTTTACCACTAATATCCGTAATCATTACATTAACTGGATTTTCAGTAGCTATATTAACGATGCCTGTAGATGGGTTTGGCCAAACTTTAATTTGTGCTGAAGCATCAAACTCATTGGTAGCAAGAGCTTCCGTTGCATAAGTTGATTGCATTACATCTCTGTTAGCTGCTTGAATGAAAACAACCACATCCAAATCAGACATTTCTTCAATATTTAAACCAGTTAGTGTTGCTTGCAACGTATTGGTTGTTTGAACATCATGTACAAAATTAACTGTAGTACCATTTGCATCTGGCAACATTTTCATCATAACATGTTTGAATGAAGTTTCTCCGTTTGTAGCTACATTCCCAGTTGTCACTTTCTCTACAACTGCCACATGCAATTTGTATGATCCAGTTAAATAAGGCATAGTAGTCACATTAACTGTCATTTGATCGCCCACTAACTCTTTAGTAGCTGATAACATAAAGTAAGCTGGATTTTGCATCGCAGTGTTTAATCCTGTTTGGAGTTGGGCTGTATTAAAATTGGTTCCATCTTTGGCATCAACATACAATGTTGGAGCTCCGTTCACACCATAATAAGAAACACGCGTACCCACTTCAGATGTGTAGTAAGGATCACCAGCACCAGGCCAGTTTACTTGATAGCTGATGAAAGCCATATTATCTTGGTTAGTTCCAGTGTTGTAAAAAGGAGTAAAAAAGTTAGTATTGAAACTGAAACAAGGTCCACAAGTAGAGCTAGAGAACTTTTCATACAACGGTAATCTAGTTGTAGAATTACTAGCAACGGCAACTGATTTAACGATTTCGTTATTAGTAAGATCAGCATCTGTTGCGCCTCCATTAAGGTTACTTACCCAAGTTCTCACTGAGTACAAACCAGGGGTAGCAACCCATTGATTAGTATGATTAAAAGTGTAGGTTTGATCAGCTGCAATAGACAAGCCCGTTAAAGATTGTGTATAAACAGCACCAGTACCAACCTGCCAATTTATATCCATAGAGGTGATGGTTGTAAGACCCAAGTTTTTGATGGTTCCTTGGATAGAAGTGTTACCAGCAGCTACAATTGGATTGATAGCAAAAGTACTCATTTCGGCATCATTAGATTGAATTTGCTCAACGGAAACTTCATCAATAAAAATATTATTACCATAAAAAGAAGTACCTAAAAAGTGTATGTAACCTGTACCTGTTGGATTTCCTGTAATATTAAATGAATACGAATACCAACCATCAGCGGCAACAACGGGCGCTAGAGATCGTGAACGGTTTACAGTTCCTAACAAGGTTCCCCCAGCTGCACCTGTCGTATTGTAATATACTTTTACATTATCAGCATCAGTTGGATAACCGTTATCACGGTACATTTTAAACTTAACGCGGTAATTTGCCCCTGCA
>CAZAJH010000106.1:0-6715 GCA_964485385.1 uncultured Flavobacterium sp. | reverse complement strand
CTTTGGCTAATGATGCAATTACACCCTGCGCTATGTTAATATTAGCCTCAACAATCGCCAAACGTTTTTTAGCTTTAAATTCTCTAATTCTAATCTCACGTAGTTTCGCCTCGTATTGTCTATCAATTTCTGCTTTTGCATCTGCGTTGTCGCCAGCGAGCTTTATAGCTATTTCTTTTTCCCTTTCTAATTGTGTTATTTGATTTTCAAATCTACGTGTCTGTGCTTCTTGTATTTCTCTAAACACATCTTTTGCTATATCACCAACAGCTTGAAATGTAATAGCTAGTTTTTCGCCCAAAGTATCTGCTCCCTCCATCAATTTCATAAAAGTTGTTTGACCATTTTGGTCAATATCGAGAAACATTTTAGCGGAACTTATACCAATAGCATCTAAGGCATTTGTTAATTGTCCGTCTGCCATAGAATTTATCCAACGCTGTGTTGCCTCCTGAGCTTTAATTAAAGGGGAATCTAGTTGATTTAGTTGCTCGTATGCTTGTGCGTATCTTTCGTTTATTTCGATTAACTCCTCGTTTGATTTTGCATTAGCGATTTCTTTTGCTTTTGCAATGTCTAACTCTTTTCTAGCTAATTTTAAATATTCCTCAAACGCTTTTTGTCTAATAGATAACGTTTTAGTTTCGTCGTCAGCAATCTTTTTAAATTTTGCTTTTTCAGAATCTAAAATAAGTTTATTTGTTTTTTCGGTATAGGCTCTTTTTTCGTCTTGTATTTTTCTGTAAAAATCCGCATCCTCATTTAATAGGTCGTTCCATTTTAAAGAATATTGCATATCAACAGTCAGTAATTCATTATTTAGTCGATTATTAATATCAACTAAATTCTCACTCCATTGTTTTGCTGTTATGTCTTTGTTTTTATAAGCTAAATTGTTTTTTTCTAAATCATCATTGTATTTTAAAGTTAAAATAGCTTTTTCTTTTTCAATCTCTTTATTTAGTATCTCAATCGATTTTTCGCTAAATTCCTGACGTGCTTTTAATCGAATGTCTAATGACAAATCCTCGTTATTCATTCGGTCTGCTCTTTCAGCTTTTTGTCGTTCAAGTATAGCTAACTGCAAATTATATTCGCTTTCGGCTTCTTTAAAATTTAATGCTATTTTTTCTTTTTTAACAGCGTTTTCTGTTGGGTCTTTTTGCGCTTCTAATAAAATTGATTTTTGCTTTAAAATTAAAGATTGTTCTAACGCAATTTGATATAAATTCTCTAATCCAATAATTGAAGCCATTATATCTCCTGTGGTAGCTCCTTTAAGTAATTCATCTTGTACAGACTCTTTTCTTATTTTTTCTTGGCTTTTTAAAGTAACTATTAATTTTTCTGCGTTTAATATTTCCCTACCCGTTTTACTAGAATCAAATCTATCTTTTTCTGCTTTTTTCAAAGCGTTGTTATATTTTATCCTTTCGTCAACTTCTTTTTTGTAAATAGCTATTTTGTCCGCTATTTGTTGAATCTCTGTTAAGTTTGCTTTGTACTTTTCTCCATATCCCAAAGTAGCACTAATTTCTTTATCGATTTTAGAACCTTTTAATTTGATTATTTGTTCGTCGGATAGGTTTTTCAAATATCCAGCGTAAGTACTTCTTAAATAATCAATAGCCACTTTTTGTTTTTCATAACCCAAAGACTTATCGCCAGCAATATCAACATATTCTTTATATATTTGAAGTTCATTTTGTGTGTTTGCTATACCTTTTGCTTGTGCATTTTGAAAACCTATAAGAGCTTTTGTAGCTGCGTTTAATTTTGTCGAACCTGTAAAAATAGTGTTGAAAAAATCCCCTATCTCTTTTGAATAAGCATTTAACAAACCAACACCAATAAATAAAGCTGTTTGCCAAGACAGTAAAGAAGAAAGAACCTGCGCCATAGCACTTTTGGTTTCAAGCCCTTGCTTTTTTAATTCTGCATTTTGCGCTTTTACCTCTTTTACACCGTCTATTAAAGCTCCAATATTGTTTGTGAGCGACATTATACCTATCTGTAGCGATTGTCCAAAGTTTGGTAATTCACGGCTAATTTGACCAATAGCCATTTGCAAATTAGAAGTGCCTTTTGCATAATTACCTATTTCTAAAGAATAATTGCCATAACTTTTGTTTACTTCATTTAAAATACCTCTGTATTTTATTAATCTGTTTTCAAGCACACGCAGTTTTGCTTCTTCTTGACTAGTTAAAGTCAATCCTAGCTTTTGTTTTGCTTGTAAATTATTATAAACAGGCAACATTGCGTTTATTTTTGCCTGTATTTTATTATATACGTTTTCTGTTTTTGCTATAGCTAACGCTTCTTTTTCAGCATCCGCAATCGCTTTTTCTTTTTGTTTAGCCAAGTCTTGTATTGCTTTGCTTTCATCTAAAATCGCTTGTACCTTTGCTTTTCTTGCCTTTTTTTCAGTTTGCTCTTCTTTCTTTAAGTTTGCCTCGTAATCCGCAAACGCTTTTTCTCTTGCTTGCTGTAATTTGATTTCGGCTAAACGTGTTTTTTCAATAGAATCTACAATTTTTTTATATTGCACTTCTACCCTACCTAAATCCGCTGGACTTTTTGCTGTCTTGCCACCAAAAAAATCAATTTGCGTTTTGCTAATTTCAATTATCTTTTTATGGTGTGCTTCGAGTTGTGGCAATATTCTACCTAATTGTTCCTCAACCGATTTAGCGTATATTAAATCTATTTGGCTCATTTTTTAGGTTTGTTTTTTTCGATTAATCTAATTTTGTTTTCAACCGCTTTTTGGTAGTGCGTTACCCATTTATAAACAGATGTAGTTTTCAAATCAATCGGGAACTTTAATTCTAAAAACATTTCAGTATTGTAAACCTCGTCTAATAAACTCGATTTAGTTCCTTTATCAACTTCTTTTAATTCAACCGACAATAATTCTATTTCTGTTTTTATACCCTCAACACGGCTTTCAATTTTATCTAATTCATCAAATAACCATTTGGTTTTGTCAATTCTGTAGTTCCATTTTTCTAACTGCTCCACCAATTCTAATAGCCTTTCACGGCTTAAATTGGTATCAAATGTACGTATTGCATTTACAAGCATTTTTACGCTGTTGTATTTTTGCTCGTATTTCATTATTTTATGAATAACCTCAAATCGACGCAATACTTTTTCGTTTTGGCTTATGTGTATCAAATCACTATAAAAATCAGTCATTGCCTTGTCTAATTCCTTAGCATTTGGTTTTTTTGGTCTTTTTATTTGATAGTAGTTTGAAAAATGCAATAAATCGCCCGACTCTAAATAGTTAATATAGTTGTCGAGCATTAATGATTTACAATTGTCGTAAATCTCGCATTTATTCATAAATATTTCAATAGCCATTTGTCTAGTTGTGGTTTTATTATTTCTTTATCTACTTTTTCAATATTTTCTTCTGTCAATCCTAAAATATCATTGCCGTTATCGCTAAAAGTTTTGTCTTGCAAGTCTTTTAAATAAGAAACGTTTGAAACTATTTGAAAAGACCATTTGTCTTTATAGGATATATAAAGACTCTCAAATAACTGTCCGCTGTGTAAAAAATTAAAATGATTGTTTAGTAGTTTCGGGAATCCTTTTGAGTTTTGATTTTTGCCCGATTCATAGAAGTAATTATTTGAGTATAGCCCCAATAAACTGTTTTTAGTTCCAACGCCTCTATCAAATAACTGGTCATTACGATTGTAGTCTATAATTTCCTCTTGATTGTAAAGAACTATTCTTTTGTGTTCATTTGGTAATTCTGTAACTACTTTTTTAAGATTAACAATATAATCAGCTACCGTTGTCGCCATACTGTTTTATCTTTTTACAAAAGTAAATAAAAAAACCGTATAAAAACAAATTTATACGGCTTTATTTTAATTTAGTCTAAATTAAGAGGCGACTACTACTGTTGTAGCAATATTTGACTTCATCATTTGACCGTCAACGTTGATAATTTGAACACTCAAAGAAGAATCCCAAGTTTTCAAAGCTACCGTTTGACCTGTTGACCAAGTGCCTGACGTTCTTGTGAACGTGTATACTCCGTTTGAGTATGCTAATGTACCCGGCACGGCTGTTCCGTTTGACGTTACCAAAAAGTCAGTATTTATAAGACCTCCTTGTTCTACATTGTGTCCGTCTTTGGTTCTTTTAGCTCTAAATGTCGCTGTATTACCACCATTTACAGGTGCGGTTAAAGTCAATGTAATGTCGTCAACTCCTTTAATGTCGTCAGTTGAGAAATCAAAAGAATCTGCTTTAATAGCTTTTAAACGTGTGTCGATTGTTAATCGGTCTAATTGAAAGTTAATTTTATACGAAGCTGATTCTGAACCAGCTCCTGTGTAAGGCATAACTTGCATAAACTCCGAGTTAATCGCTCCAATTCTACCATCTGAACCCTCTTGAACCCAAATAGTATCTTCAACATCAACTAAAATAAACGAGTGATAAGTTGCTTTTTCAATACTAATTACAGCTTGATAGCCTTGAATACCGTTTGTAAGCATTGCTTCAACCTCAAAAGGCATTTTTTCAATTAGTTTTTTATCGCCACCTCCAAACGTTTGAACTCCGTTTTCTGCGGTTGTAAATTGTGCGTCTTTTAACGTATAAATCGGAACAAGTTTTCCTTGTTGTTCCAATTCTTGTAAATTTGCTAAGGTAAGCTCAAAACCTGCTTCAAACTTAAAATTTAACGGGAATCTCCACAACTTTTTAAGTCTTTTAATGTCAAAGATACAATAGTTTGTTGCTGTTCCTTGAAAATTGCTCTCCGAGCAATATCCTACATTTACTATACTTTCTATTACTGCCATTTTTATTTAATGTATTTGTGTGTTAATAAATAAGCAATTACATTTTCGTCAGTTTCTTTGCAGTCGTCGCCTACATTGTAGATTTTAGTCGCTGTCGGAAACGTTTTAATGAATTTGTATTTTGCCTCTGTTTTTACTTCTTCTGATTGAACCTCTTTTGGTTCTTTTTCTTCTTTTGCCATAATTTTTATGAATTACAAGTTTTATAAACTCTTAAATTTGCCGTTAATGTACGTGCGTCTAAATAATCAAGTGTTACCGATTGTGTGTTGCTTGCGCTAAAATCTTGACCGTCTAAACCGTAACAAGGAATATCAATTATTTTTAAACTATTATCTATAAACTCAAACTTTCCGCTTAATTGCATCTGTTTTTCTAATTTAATAGATAAAGGTTCAAGTATTTCATCGTAGTTTATAAGCGCACGTTTAGCATTGTATAATTCAGGTTTAGTTGATGTAAATAGAATTATTCTTGCGTTATCCACGGTTATATATCTGTTTTCATCAACTTCTTTGTCATACTCTTTTAACACATACCAAACAAGTGGATACTTACTCAAAGAACCACGCCCAGCAATCCATTTGTTTAACTCTTTTTGGTCGCCAAATGAAAATTGAACGTCTTTTGTAACCTCGCCTTTAACGGTAAAATTATTGGTGTCGTACTCATTGTAAGTGAGCGTCATTCCATTAATTAACTGCTCTAATGCTTTGGCTACTCTCATAAACCTAATTGATTTTTAAACTCAAACATTTCTAACGTTGCATCAGGGAAGTCTGTTTCGTTGTCTTTCAAAAAACGTAATAAACTAACATAATTGTTTTGGTTGTTGTTGTAATAATCTGATACAGGCACACCATTGTATAAGTATTTTTGTAATATATAACAATCGTTTTCGCCTTGATAAAGTTTTATAAACTCATTCCAAACAGTTGTTAGTCGTTGCGTTGAATTAACATTAACAGCGTTTTTTGCCTCACCTCTTACCTCTCCTATACCAACCATTGTGCTAACGTTATCCATTAGCCAATAGTAGTAAGTGTAGTAAGCAAGTAGCGATTTTTTAAATGTACCTTTGGTTTGTAATAAACCCTCCCAAACATAGGTTTTATCGTCTTTTGTATATGTTTTACCATTTACTAAGTCTTTCCATTTTTGAGGAGCAGTATTAGATAACACACCATTGGTAATATTGCTATTAAGTTGATTAAATAAAACGCTACCTAATGCTTTCGTAGACAATAACAGACGCACCTTTTCATCAACAAAATACTCTAACTTCGTTCCTGCATCGGTATTCGATTCATTAACGTTTGGTATGTGTATCTCTCTAATAAAATATGATGCGTCTATTAAATACATTTAGATAAGTTTTAAGAATTATTTTTCTTTTACTTCTTTGGCGATTCCTTGCTCTATCAAAGCCAAGCCTTTAACTTTGTGAGGCTCTAAAATCATACCTACTGAATAGTGTTTGGTTTCTTTTATAACTTCAACTTTTAATCTTTCGTTGAATTTTATAACAGTCCCTTTTTCGCCGTTTTCTTTAAGCATTTTTTTGCTTGAAAAAGTTGCTAACTCTGTTGTTTCTGCTTTTGCCATTTTTATATTGGTTTAAATTAAACTGCTGGTTTCTCGATGTCTGTTAAAATATCTGCGATTGTATCGTAAATAATCGCTCCAGCATCTGCACGCTTGATGTAAGTTCCCATAAACGCCTCTAATTTTTTAGAAACTAAGTTTTTAGAGAAATCGTCATTTTCGTAACCTTCATCGTAAGAAACTTCTTCTGCCATTACTAAATTGAATTTCTTTTGTAATCCAGTAATAAAATCAATCTTTTTACTTTTTAAAGTTTACTCTGATGCAGTTAATATCTA
>CAZAJH010000105.1:0-6735 GCA_964485385.1 uncultured Flavobacterium sp. | reverse complement strand
GAAGTTACAATGCCTTACACCGAACGAAGAATGAATAACTTAGATTATCAACTTGATAATGCGGGCAACTTATACTTATTGGCCAAGGTTTTTCATGATGATAGCAATCGAGACAAAAAAAGTAAGAAAGACGTAGAATTGAATTACCACCTTGAGCTATTGATGATGAAGTCTTCATCAAACGAAATCAAGATCTCAAAAATTGAAAACCAAGATAAATTTATCAATAAACTATGGCTTTTTGATACCAAGAAAGAGTATGTTTTGTGTGCCGGATTTTACAGTAATTACTCACAAAGTAAAGGTTGGTTACAAAGTCAATCTCATTTCGATGATAGCGATGGAATAGCCATGTTCAAGATTAAAAGAGACGGAACTATATATGATCAGGTTTTTCATGAAATTCCTCTTGAAATAATCAATCAATATGAAAGTAAAAGAACAGTAAAAAGAAACGAAAGAAAAGAACGAAAAGGAGAGGATGCTCAGTTTAGTGATCTGGAATTTAAAGATATTACCATCAATGAAGATGGGAGTGTTGTTTTAATCGGCGAACAATATTTTACAGTTTATCATCAAAATTATGGTGGTGGCCCCGGAGTACCAGGAGGAAACTCGGGGTATTACACTTTTCACTATTGCGATATGTTAGTATCTAAAATAAATGCCGACGGTAGCTTGGGTTGGATGAAGAAAATCGTAAAAAATCAAGTGGGCAAAAGAGGAAAGGGAGGAATGTCATACAGGTATTTTGATGCGAATAACAGCCATTATTTTGTTTTTCTTGATAATGTTAAAAACATTGATTTACCGACCAATGAACAACCCAAAAAACATTCTGATGGTCAAGGTGGTTACCTCACTGCCGTTAGAATAGATGATGCTAGTGGTGAACTTAAGAAAGGTTCTATTTTGAATGCAAGAGAAGTGGAAGATTTTCAAATTTATCAATTCGCCACCCACAGAATTGTACCTACTAGTCCTACTACATTTTTGTTGGAAGTATACAAGAAAAAGAAGGAAGATGTAATGATTAAAGTTAACTTGAAGTAATATACAGAAAGACTAAACCACCAAAAAGCCTAGAGAATTTCTAGGCTTTTTTATTGGTTTTTAAACTTGTGCTTTTTCCAGGTTTAGCATGTGTGCCATATTGCGGATAACATTATCGTGTTTTTTTACAAATGGGTTTTCTTTGTCCCATACATAACCAGCAAGCACTGCACAAATTTTACGTTTTACATCAGGGTTTTCAGGTTGATGAAAGAATAAAGTTTGTAAGTTGCCGGTGTACCATTCTTTTACGTAAGTGGTAAAAACACCAATGCCACTTTTCATGTATTCTGTAAATTCTACTTCCCAGTTGATGATTTCGCCATTGAGTTGTCGGTGAACCAATTTGGCTGCCAACATACCCGATTCAGTTGCAAAAGCTACACCTGAGGAGAATACTGGGTCTAAAAATTCAGAACTATTTCCGGTTAGGGCAAATCCATCACCATACATTTTTTTTACCGAACGCGAATAGTTTTCTAGTTTCACGGGTTCAAACAGAAAGTCTAACCCTCCAAATCGTTTTACGTAATAATCCGACTTTTGAATAGCATTTGTTAGTGCTTTCCTGTTGTCATTGTTTTCTGCTAGCGAGTTGATGTAGGATGTGGGGCCAACTACGCCCAAACTGGTATTTCCATTCGAAAAAGGAATCACCCACAACCAAACTTCTGTTTCCAAAATGTCAAATGAAATCAATGTTCCTTCTTCTCCAGCAGGACGATTGGTATCTTTTACATGAGTGAAAATGGATGAATGTGGGTCAAGTTTAGACGGAGTATCTAAATCTAGAAGACGAGGCAAAACGCGGCCATAGCCACTCGAGTCAATAATGAACTTGGCATGAATTTCTTTCCAGTTTCCGTCTTTGTCTTTAACGGTTGTAATCGAATCAGAACCGTTGAATTGAACATCCACAACTTCACTTTCAAACTCCAAATCGATTCCTTTGCGAATGACTTCTTGTGCTAAGGTGTTGTCAAAATCGGCTCTTGGTACTTGCCAAGTCCAATCCCATCCTTCTGAAAATTTATTGCTAAAATCAAAAACACAAACTTCTTCACCACGAATGAAGCGTGCACCTAGTTTTTTTTCAAAATTCATGGCATCCAAAGCAGGAAATAAACCCGCTTCTTCAAAATGATCCATCACGCGCGGACTCAAACTCTCTCCCACAACCAAACGAGGAAACTTTGTTTTTTCAACGACTTTTACTTTTGTTCCGTTATTGTGCAAATAACTTGCAGAAACACAACCAGAAGGACCCGCACCAATGACTAAAACATCGATAAATTCTTTCTGCATATATTTTGTTTTTTACTTCTTAGTATTAGTATTATCTTTGCGTTTTCAAATGTAATTACATTAATTTAATTTTAAAATAATTTACCCAAATATTTAAGGGTGAAAACGAACATTTAAATGAAAATAATACAGGAATATTTAAGCTTAAATGATTTTATTGCCATTGTGTTCAACAACAATAAAGTAGAGGTTAGCGAAGAAGTACTGAAAAGAGTCGACGAAAGCTTTAATTTTCTCAAAGAATTCTCCAAAAATAAAGTAATTTATGGAGTAAACACAGGTTTTGGTCCGATGGCTCAATACCGAATCAAAGATGAAGATCAGTTACAATTGCAATACAACTTAATTAGAAGTCACTCTTCAGGGACAGGAAAACCGTTGAGTCCCATTTTTGTGAAATCTTCTATATTGGCCCGATTAAATACGCTTTCACTTGGTAATTCAGGCGTTAATTCTTCAGTTATTCATTTAATGAAAGAGCTGATTAACAGAGATATTACTCCTTTGATTTTTGAACATGGAGGCGTTGGGGCAAGTGGCGACTTGGTGCAATTGGCTCATTTAGCATTAGTACTCATTGGTGAAGGGGAAGTTTTTTATAAAGGAGAAAGAAAAAGTACCAAAGAGGTGTTTGAGTTGGAGCATTTGACTCCCATTCGAGTTGAAATCAGAGAAGGTTTGGCCTTGATGAACGGAACTTCTGTAATGACAGGAATTGGTATTGTCAACGTACATAATGCGCAAAAAGTAGTAGACTGGGCATTGAAATGCTCGTGTGCCATTAATGAGATTGTTCAAGCTTACGACGACCACTTGGGTGCTGAACTTAACAATACGAAGTTGCATTTTGGTCAACGTGAAGTGGCTAAAATAATGCGCGAAAATTTGGCTGATAGCAAGCTCGTTCGGAAAAGAGAAGATCATTTGTACAATGGTGAAAATGACGAAGAAGTTTTCAAAGAAAAAGTACAAGAATACTATTCCTTGCGTTGTGTTCCTCAAATTTTGGGCCCCGTTTTAGATACCATTAATAGTGTGGCTAAAATTGTTGAAAACGAAATCAATTCAGCTAACGATAATCCAATTGTGTGTGTGAAAACGCAACACGTTTACCATGGTGGAAATTTTCATGGCGATTACATTTCTCTCGAAATGGATAAGCTCAAACTGGTGATGACCAAATTGACTATGTTGGCAGAGCGTCAATTGAATTATTTACTCAATTCCAAATTGAATGAAATTTTGCCTCCTTTTGTCAATTTAGGAACACTTGGTTTTAATTTTGGTATGCAAGGGGTTCAATTTACAGCCACTTCAACTACAGCCGAAAGTCAAACCCTATCCAATTCGATGTACGTTCACAGTATTCCCAATAACAATGACAACCAAGATATTGTTAGTATGGGAACCAACGCAGCGGTTATTACCGGTAAAGTCATTGAAAATGCATTTGAGGTACTAACTATCGAGTTGATTACTATTGTTCAAGCTATTGATGCACTTGGATATAAAAATGAAGTTTCTTCTGTAACCCGAAAAATGTACGATGAAGTCCGTGCTATTGTTCCTGAGTTCAAAGAAGATCAAGTAATGTATCCTTTCATTCAAAAGGTGAAAGATTATTTAATGAACTAATTGAAAAGATATAATGAAAAAAGTACTTTTATTTTTGCTATTATTGGTGCAAATAATTTATGCTCAAGAACTGGCATTGGTCCGAAAGGATGGCCGTTTTGGTTACATCTCCAAATCGGGTGAGTTCGTCATTCAACCCCAATTCAAGATAGCTAAGAACTTTTCAGAAGGATTAGCTGCTGTTGAACAAGGCGGTAAATGGGGGTTTATCAACCCAAAAGGGGAGTGGGTGATACCCGCAACTTTCGATGATGCAAAATATTTTAATAGTGGATATTGCGTCGTAGCCAAAGACAAAAAATGGTTTTATATCAATAAAAAAGGTGAAACGGTTACGGCGCCAACTTCTGATAAAGTATATGATTTTGAAGAAGGCATAGCTTTTATCAAAGTGGGAGATAAAGTGGGTTTTATGAATGCCAAGATGGTTGTTGTTTTAGAGCCTAAATACGAAGTTATTAAATCTTTTGAAAATGGATATGCTCGCGTGCGAAACAATGAAAGATGGGGAATTATCGATAAAAATGGTAAGGTTGTAGTGGATGTAATGTATGACGAGATAGGAAATTACCATAAAAACACAACTTGGGCCAAAAATGGAAGTGTTTTTGGACTAATTTCTGGTGGAAAATTTAAAGCTATTGAAGGAGTGGATAAAATCTGGGATTTTTATAAAGAAGACTTAACTTATGCCAGAAAAGACAACAGAATTGGTTTTGTCGATTTAAGTGGAAATTGGGTTATTGAGCCTAAATTTGATAAAGCCAGAGCCTTTTTCAAAGGACTAGCACCAGTGTGTGTAGGAAAAAAATGGGGCTACATCAACAACAGTGGTGCTTTCGTAGTTGAGCCTACCTACAATGATGCTGAAGTTTTCAGTGCTGATGGTCTAGCACCAGTGAAAGAAAAAAAATGGGGTTTCATTTCTACATCAGGAAAAATGTCTGTTCCCACCCAATATGAAATTACAGCTGGTGGTCCGTTTGCTTTTTTTAAGGATGATGAAAAAGGGTTCGTCAACGGATTGGCTCGTGTAAAAAACGAGAGTAAATGGGGTTTTATTAAGTCAGACGGAACCGTTTTAGGAAATCAATGGTATGAAAATGCCGAACTATTTTGTAAATAATATACTATGAAATGTGCTTTAGTAACAGGTGGATCTAGAGGAATAGGAAAGGCTATTTGTGAGAAATTAGCAAGTGAAAGCGATTACCATATATTAATTAATTACCAATCGAATAAAGAAGCGGCTCAAGAAACACTCAACCAAGTAGTTAAAAATGGAGCTACTGGTGAACTGCTTGCGTTTAATGTAGCCAACGCTGATGAAGTACAATCGGTTTTAACAACTTGGCAAGAAGCCAATCCCGAGGCTGTGGTTGAGGTGATTGTAAATAACGCCGGAATTACCAAAGACGGCTTGTTTATGTGGATGCCTCACGACGATTGGAATGCTGTTATTAATACAAGTTTGAACGGTTTTTTTAATGTAACGCATTTTTTTATCCAACGAATGTTGCGCAACAAATACGGTAGAATTATCAATATGGTTTCTGTGTCGGGTGTCAAAGGAACAGCAGGACAAACCAACTACTCTGCTGCAAAAGGCGCTGTAGTAGCCGCCACTAAAGCACTAGCTCAAGAAGTGGCTAAACGCAATATTACAGTAAATGCGGTAGCACCCGGTTTTATTAGAACAGATATGACAGGTGATTTAGATGAAAAAGAGTTGATCAAATTAGTGCCTGTTAATCGATTTGGGGAAGCCGAAGAAGTGGCCGATTTGGTGAGCTTTTTAGCTTCCAAAAAGGCAAGTTATATTACGGGAGAAATAATTAACATCAACGGCGGTATTTACTCATAAATAATACAATGGAAAGAAGAGTAGTTATAACGGGGATGGGAATTTATTCGTGCATTGGTACTTCGCTCGATGAAGTGAAACAGTCCTTGTTCGAAGGTAAATCGGGTATTCATTACGATGTTGAACGCAAAGAATTCGGATTTCAATCGGCTCTAACAGGAATGGTTCCCAAGCCTGAATTAAAAGATTTTTTAAGTCGAAGACAACGCATCAGTATTGGTGAAGAAACCGAGTATGCCTATATGGCTACTCTAGAAGCGCTCCAAAATGCTAACATAGATGACAGCTATTTTGACAGCAACGAAGTGGGGATTCTTTATGGTAATGATAGTGTGTCTAAAGCAATTATTGAGGCTACAGATATTATTCGTGAGAAAAAAGACACCGCACTAATTGGTTCGGGTGCCATATTTAAGTCCATGAATTCTACTGTTACCATGAATTTATCAACCATATTTAGGTTAAGGGGAATTAACATGACTGTAAGTGCCGCTTGTGCCAGCGGTTCTCATTCGGTTGGTTTGGCTTTTCTGATGATAAAGCAGGGACTACAAGATATGATTATTTGTGGAGGCGCGCAAGAAATTAATAAATACGCCATGTCGAGTTTTGATGGTTTGGGTGTTTTTTCTCCCAATGAAAAGGAACCTCACAAAGCTTCTCGCCCTTTTGATGCGCAGCGAGATGGTCTTGTTCCGAGTGGTGGTGGAGCTACACTTATTATTGAAAGCTATGAATCGGCTATCAAACGGGGTGCCCCAATCATTGCTGAAGTAGTAGGTTATGGTTTTTCATCCAATGGAGGGCATATTTCTACTCCCAATGTTGAGGGTCCAGCAACAGCTATGCGAAGAGCCATTGAACAAGCAGGTTTGCAA
>CAZAJH010000104.1:0-6788 GCA_964485385.1 uncultured Flavobacterium sp. | reverse complement strand
TAGTATTGGCATAGTTGGTGTTACAAACGGTTGAAGAAGTCTCACAAGTAGACGGTGTTGAAATACACAAGGTAAAATCTACCGTTTGAGGTGTTGCCTCGTTAGAATACACTCTAATGTAGTAGGTTTCACCGACTACAAGATTGTTGGCCGTACTCGAGTTGGGATCACTACAATATAATAAGGTTAAATTATTACAGTTTCCTGAATATACGGCATGGTTCAAATTGTTGGTTGAACCAGTAATACTTTGTAGTGAAACATTGAGGTAAGAATTGGTAGCAATAAACTGAAACCAAGAATCATCATCAGCAGTACCAACGCAAGGAGCTAATGGTACATTTGAAGCCGTTGCGCCTGAAATTGTTCCATCAACAGTCAAATTACAGTATGCATTAGAATTCACAGGTGCAAATATTGCTCCATCACAATTATCATTTATAATTAAAGTGCTAAAATTAAATCCAGTTGACCAGAAACTTGCATCTGTACTACTACAAATGGCTCTTACATAAAAAGTGTATTGAGTTCCTGGTTGAAGTCCGGTTACTAAAAATGGATGAATACTTGCCACTATAGCTCCAGGTTGATTTCCTATTGGTGCAGGAGATCCCACTGGCACAACTAAGATTTCCCATGATGTTGGTGTGCTTCCGTCTGGATTCTGTGGTTGAACCCAATCCAATAATGCTGAAGTTGTTGTTACATTCAAAACAGACAGCGTAATTGGTTTAGAACAAGTAGGTGGTGGTGAACAAATAATGGATGCGTCCCAACCTGCTGTAGTTGTAAAACCATTTGAAGTAAAAACAAAAGTCAAACAGCCTGTCGTTGAAGTTATAGACGATGGCAATGTGGTACCGTTAAATGTTCCAACAAGGTTAGCAGTAGTAGCTGTAGTTCCGTCATGAATCGCTAATGAATCACCAGCATCAACATTAAAAGAATTGAAAACTATCGTTACTTGATCCCCTGCATTAGCAGCACATATCGTTGTAGTATTGTTTGCGTTATTTGGATAGTTCGCATTAGGACCTCCTAAATCATAGAAATTATCACCTGCACAATAATCTGGCTGAGTGGTAAAGTTTATTGGTCCAGCCCAAGCACTTGTGCCGCTAGCACCACAATTATTCTGAACATAAAAAGAATACTGCGTTGAAGAATTCAACCCCGTTAATACATAGGGACTAGGAGGAACTCCGGTGATAACCGTTCCAGTCCCTTGCGTAAATCCAACTGGACCGTATTCAATATTAAATAATGTACCGTTACTGATCCAATTTAAAGTTACGGAGTTACTAGTGGGTAATGTTGCCGATAATCCAATCGGTTGTAAACATGGTGGTTGTGGAGTACAAGTAATGTTGGCAGACCATCCTGGTCTTGTTACAGAACCATCACTAACAAATCTGAATGTTAAACATCCGTTAGGATTAGAAGAAGTAAAAGGCCCTGGTATGGCTGTACCCCAGAAGGCTCCTGTAACATTCGCAAAGAAACCAAATCCTGTTCCATTTCCACTGGCAATTTGAGGAGAATTGGCAATATTGGTTGAATTTCCTTCGTATACTAGTAATCCGTCCCAGTTGGTTTCTGTATCAAAAGCGGTGAATGTAACCGTCACTTGATCACCAGGATTAGTTGGACAAATAGTCACTGTTGAATCGGTACTGTTGGCATAGTTGGCTGAAATGCCCCCTGGATCCACAAAATTACCGCCACAAACAGGTGGAGCTACCTGAGTTGTAGCTGTTAAACTAGTTAGAGACCAATCGCTAATATCTGATGCCGAACATACCGATCTTACATATATATTGTAACACGTTCCTGAATTTAGTCCCGTTAATGTAAAAGGATTTGTTGGCGCAGGCGTACCAGCGGTGGTTGATGAAGGAGCTGGTGAATTACAAGGTACTGCAATTACTTCCCATGCTGTAGCAGGCCCAACATTGGTCCAACCTACCTGAACTGAATTAGACGTCGCTGGAGTCACCGCAACTAGAGTAGTGGGTCGAGGACAAGTTGGCGCTGGAGCACAAGTAACATTGGCAATCCAACCCGCAGCAGCAACACTTCCGTCAGAGGTAAACACAAATGTCAAACATCCATTGGCTGCTGTTGAGGTAAAAGCAGGAGGTAACGCATTTCCAGAATACGTTCCTAAAAGGTTGGCCGCAACTGCAGCGTTTCCGTCGTAAATTCGTAACTGGTCAAAACCAGCCTCAGTAGCAAATGACGTAAATGTTACAGTCACTACATCTCCGGGATTATCTGGACAAATCGTGGTAGTACCATTTGCCGCCGTAATGTTATTGGCATAGTTCCCTGTTGGTCCTCCTGGATCAACAAAGTTACCGCCACATCCTGGAGGCAATGTTGATGTTGTATAGCAAAATGGTCCTGCCCAAGCACTAGAAGAGTTGGCACAAACGGCTCTTACGTAAAAACAATAATTTGTATTAGGCAACAATCCGGTTTGATTGAACGAGTTAGTTGTTGATGTTCCGGTAGCAACTCCAGTTGGTGTTCCTGTACCTAAAATATTTTCAATTTCAAAAGTTGATGCCGTTCCTGTCCAGTTCAAAGTAGCACTGGTGGCCAATGGAGTAGCTGTACCTGCCGTTGGATCTAAACATTTTTCAATAACCTGAACGTTATCCAACAACCATCTATCTCCACTCAACGTAGCACCTGGCTGCGTGTATTTCATTACAAAAGCAATGTACACATTTTGCCCAGCAAAAGCCGCTAAATTGATGACTTTTTCTTCATAAACATTAAAAACCGCAGAAAGCTGATCTTCAGTATACGTTGCTAAAAGAGTAGTGTAGGAAGCGGGTACATTTTGTGGAGAGGCTCCTGTTGCCAATCGCACTTCATAGGTTGTACCTTGATTTCCAGAGGTAAATGAACGCGAGAAAAAACGAAGCTCTCCGTTTGCAGGAACCGTAACCAAAGGTGTAGATAAATACTCTGCTGTAGAAACCCCAGCAGCGATATTTTGTCGGTTCATGTAGGCTGCTAATGGACCTTGATACGAGTTGTTGTTGGTTGACCAATCAGTTGATCCACCTACTCCAATATCAAAAACAGCCCAGTTGGTGGGAGGGAAAGTTGCACCATCAAATCCTTCTAAAGCTAATTGAGAGTAGCTCAGCGAAGAAAAAAAGACAGTAAGTAATAACAATGTAATCTTCCTCATTTTAATTTTTTTTAGTTTATTGATTGTAGTTTGATTTATTAACTTCCAAATTTAAAAATTTTTGTGAAAAAAGAATCAAAAAAGAGTCTGTAAAGCCTAATTTCTGTTTATCAGTAAGATTTTATCGATGAAATACCGATTTAATCGTTAACAATCACTATTTTTGCTTCAATATTTTGAACTATGTTAGAAAAAGAGAAGCGCAATTTTGAAAAAACGGTAATAGTTGGGGTTGTAACGCAAGGGCAGAGTGAAGAAAAACTAATAGAATACCTCGATGAATTAGAATTTCTCACTTTTACGGCTGGTGGTGAAGTTGTAAAGCGATTTTGGCAAAAAATGGAACGTCCAAATCCCAAAACTTTTTTAGGTTCAGGTAAGATGGATGAGATTCATTATTATGTAAAAGAAAACACCATTTCTACCGTTATTTTTGACGACGAACTTTCGCCTTCTCAACAAAAAAATATTTCAAAAATTCTAGATTGTAAAGTACTCGACCGCACCAACCTCATCTTGGATATTTTTGCGCAACGAGCCGAGACTTCTTATGCTCGAACTCAAGTGGAATTGGCTCAATGCCAGTATTTATTGCCGAGATTATCTGGAATGTGGACGCACCTTGAGCGACAAAAAGGGGGAATTGGATTGCGTGGTCCTGGAGAAACGGAAATTGAAACCGACCGTCGTATTGTTCGTGACCGTATTGCATTACTCAAAGAAAAAATCAAAACGATTGACAAACAAATGTCGATCCAGCGAAGCAATCGTGGGGCGATGGTTCGCGTGGCTTTGGTGGGTTATACCAACGTGGGAAAATCGACACTGATGAATGTAATTAGCAAAAGCGAAGTGTTTGTAGAAAATAAACTTTTTGCCACACTAGATACTACGGTGCGAAAAGTAGTGATTGGCAACTTGCCCTTTTTGCTTTCCGATACGGTTGGTTTTATTCGAAAATTGCCAACACAATTGATCGAATCGTTCAAAAGTACGTTGGACGAGGTGCGAGAGGCCGACTTGTTGTTGCATGTGGTGGATATTTCGCATCCCGATTTTGAAGACCACATTGAATCGGTGAATCAGATTTTAATGGATATCAAAAGCAATAACAAGCCCACAATTATGGTATTCAACAAAATTGATGCGTACCAACACTTGACCATAGACGAAGACGATTTGATTACCGAAAAAACCACCAAGCATTATACTTTGGAGGAATGGAAACAAACGTGGATGTCACGAATTGGTAAAGACAATGCCCTGTTTATTTCGGCTGTCAACAAGGAAAATTTTGAAGCTTTTAGGGAAGTAGTGTACGATAAAGTGCGCGAGATTCATGTGACGCGTTTTCCGTACAACAAATTTTTGTATCCTGATTTTAAAGATATAGTGGTTGAATAAGCTGTTTGCGATAGCGATTGCAATGGAAAGCCCGCCGGGTTTAGGTTGCTGTTTTGGAGGAAGGTTGGGCGACCAACGGAAGCCCAGCAATGACGTACAAAACACAACCTAAAAACAAGGACTTGCAATGAAAAGCGCGGCCATTCGCCAAAAAAACCCCTAGAGATTGTCTAGAGGTTTGTGTTTACTTTTTTTACAAATTAAAAGGTATAATTCATTCCTAAACCAATCACTTGTCGGGTTTGAAAACCTCTAAATGCATTGTCGTCGTAAATGGTTTGGAAAGCAAAGTTGGTTGACAAATACTTATTGATCTTCATGGCGATGTTCAATTGGTAATCGAGGTCAACATTTTGGGCTTCTTCTAAATAATTGGTATATAAGTTAAGGATATTTTCTACAGAAACATTTTCCATAATATTGAATTTGTAGTACCCATTGAGTGCCGCACCGAATTCTACTCGGTTGGTTCTGCCTTGTTGCACTCCAAACGACGGTCCATTAACGGTAAATTGTTTGTCTACATAGATTACTTTGGTGGTTGCTGGAGCAATATTGAACTTAAAAGTATCGCTTTTTTTCCACAACATACCGGGTCCAAACTGTAAAAAAGTAGGCGACAAAAAGTGTGAATTTCTGACGGTGGGATTGGCCGGATCAAAACCCGAATCCATTTGGGTTCTTCCATTAAAAAAAGCGGAATAAAACCAATAACCAAATGCTTTTTTTCCTAGAAGCGAATTGAGCTCTATTCGGTCGTCGGTTTTTTGAACCTCAGCGCCTTTAATTTTGGTTAAACCGTATCCTGCGATAAACTTATTGTCCCAGTTCCAGGTATCTTTTTTGTAGTTGAAATCATAGTTTACACCCACATTTCCTGAAATATTACTCTGACCACCCGCTTGCCAGTTGGTAAAAGTAGATTGGTTGGCTAAAAAAGTAAACACGCCTTTGGTTACCCATCCGTTGGGTTTGTCGGCGCCCAACTTAGTAGCTTCTTCTGTTTTTTTAAGATTTTCTTTTTCTGTGTTTTGTGCTTGAGCTAATGTACCAATGCTACAAGCCAGTACTAGTAAAATTTTTCTCATCGGTTGTCTATTAAAAATTGCGAGTGCAAATGTAGAACAATAGATGAAAAATCAATGTGATTATTGAATAAACTAAGGCTTTGAAACAGTAGAATTTATACTACTTTTTCTTGTACAAAGGAACTGCGGAACAGGCTTCGCCGTACATGATGCTTTTGGCAACAGGCTGCAAATACTGAACCGCTATAACATAAGCACTTTCGGGAACAGGCTTTTTGGAGCAGCCTTTGATGATAACGGGTTTGTTTTGATAGGAAGTGTAATCTAGTTGCGCTAGGATTTCTTGGTACAAAGCCGATTCAAGTTCCGTCAACGTTCCGACTATGGTTTTTTGGGCAAACGGTGCGACATGTGTGGCCACTAAAATACTCGCCCAAGCCGGAAGGATAGCATCTGTTGTGCAATGAATAGCGACAAAATGGTTTTGGTATTGTTGCCAATCGTGATTTTTTAATGCCTCACGAAACTCTTTTTCGCGAAGCAAAATGCCTTCAAAAAGCCATTGTGAAATATCGATTGAGGTTCGATTTCCTTTGGGATAATAGTCTTCTAAATCGAATACTTCGAGGGCTGAGTTGGCTACTCTGTTGATGATTTCGTCCATTTGAAAAGTTTCAGGTTTCAGGTTTCAAGTTAAGTAACCTGAAACTTGAAACGTTAAACAAATTTTACAACATTCCTAATTCTAATTTAGCTTCTTCGCTCATTAAATCTTTGCTCCAAGGCGGATCAAAGGTGATTTCGACTTCACACGATTTTACGCCTTCTATTTTGGTGATTTTTTCTTCCACCTCGCGTGGTAAGGTTTCGGCCACGGGACAGTTGGGCGATGTTAGCGTCATCAAAACTTTTACTTCGCTATCTTCGTTGATCATCACGTCATAAATCAAGCCCAGTTCGTATATGTCAACTGGAATTTCGGGATCGTAAATGCCTTTGAGCACTTTTACTACATTTTCACCTAAGTTGATGTCGTCTTTAAATTCTTCCATGTTTATTTTATTTCTGAACCATATAAGGCATATAAGTTCATTTAAGTTTTTCTTTATTCTTCCAAACCTCTATAAATTTCATTTACAAGTGTTTTTTGC
>CAZAJH010000103.1:0-6815 GCA_964485385.1 uncultured Flavobacterium sp. | reverse complement strand
TCCAACATAATTAAATCATCTTGATGTCAAAATCAGGATGATTTTTTTTTTACCCAAAAAAAAGGGTGATATAAAAATATTTATTATTTTTATTTTAAAATTGCCTCATTTATGATTAAAGACACCATAAAAAAAGGATTATTGCTATTAGCAGAACCCTCTATAATTGGAGACGTTTCTTTTAGTAGGTCGGTAATCCTGTTAGCCGACCACAACGAAAGTGGCTCAGTTGGTTTTATACTCAATAAACCTCTCGATTTTACGGTTAGCGATTTGATTCCAGATGTAGAAGCTTCGTTTGTGGTATACAACGGTGGTCCGGTCGAGCAAGATAATTTGTATTTTATCCATACTATACCTGAATTGATTTCGGATAGTATTGAAATTTCAGATGGAATTTATTGGGGCGGTAATTTTGAAATTACCAAACAATTGATAAACACCGGCGTCATTCAAAAGGAAAATATCCGATTTTTCTTAGGCTACTCGGGCTGGAGTGCCCAACAATTGGACGAAGAAGTAGCTTCTAATTCGTGGATTTTGACCCCAAATAATTTCAAAAATGAGATTTTAAAAACGCCAAGTGTTGAATTTTGGCGTGAAAAAATAATGGAATTAGGCGGCGAATACATCATTTGGTCGAATGCCCCTGAAAATCCGATATTAAACTAATAACCAATTGCTTCGTTTATTTTTTCAACTACGTTTCTAGCAAAATCAGTGGTGTATTCTTTTTTTCTGTATTTGGTTATTGGCTGAATCCCGCTTATCACATTGGTGTAAAATAATTCATTTGCTTTTTGCAAATCAAAGGGCGAAATGGATTCCTCTACTACTTCAATCCCTTCCATTTTTGTTGCGACAGCCAATACTTGCTTGCGCATTACACCATTTAAACAGCCATCTGAAACAGGTGGTGTAACCAACTTTTGGTTGGTCAGCATAAACAAATTGCCGTTCAACACCTCAACAACATTTTTTTCATTATTGAGAAGAATGCAATTTTGATAACCATTTTCTTGGGCAAAAATACTGCCTGTTATGTGCACCATTTTGTTGTTTGTTTTGATGGTTGACAGTAATTGCTTACTTACAAAAAAATCTTTGTACAGTTCTACTTCACATTCCGTTGCGCTCAAAATGTATGGGGCAGATGGTATTGGACTTGCCTGTATCAAGTAGGAAACAGAATTATCTGTTGGAAGATAAAAGCCACCTTCATTTCTGTATACGGTTATTCGAATGCGATAAGCCGTTGCTTTCTCTAATTGATTGACCAAAGAGATGATCTCGCTTTCTAGAAACTCAAGCGTAAACTGCATGGGAATTTTCATGCGAACAATGCGCATCGCAGACATCAACCTAAAGTAATGATCTTCCAAAAAAAGGATGGTATTGCCTACTACTTTACACGTTTCAAAAACCGCGTCTCCCAACAAAAAACCCCTGTTAGAAGCAGACAATAAAGCTGTCTCGGTTGTTATCTTTCCGTTCCAATTAACCATAAAAAAACCGACTTGTTATTAGTACAAGACGGCGCAAATATACATTTAAAAAAGGAGTTTAAATAGAGCCTATTACGTGTTTCAAATCGGAAACCTGATTTTCCCACAACAATTTCGATTCTTCTACTTCGTCTTTTTCGGCAAAGTCAGTAATCATCAGCGAAACATCTTTGGTAATCTCGTCCTCTAAAATTCGTAATTCAAAATAATAATCAGTATCTTTTTTATTTTCATCCACCCATTTGAACTTGACTTTTTCTCCCGTTTTCTTTGATGCCAAACGGGCATTTTCTTCTACATCGTCCCACTCAAAAGTAAAAAATTCACCTCTAGAATTTACGGTATCAGCAAACCATTCCTGTAATCCTGAAGGAGTTGAAATATATTGATAGAGCAATTGTGGCGATGAATTGATAGGGAACTCTATTTCGTATCGTACTTTTTCTGACATAGGAATTAAATTTTTCGAAATATATAATATTTATTGGTAAAAAAAACATTTATAAAAAAAATATTTTTTGCTTTTAATGTTTGCAAGGTGTGATATTAGTCTTATATTTGCACCCGCATTCAAAGATGTCCGACAAATGGCGAGGTAGCTCAGTCGGTTAGAGCGCAGGATTCATAACCCTGAGGTCGGGAGTTCAAATCTCCCTCTCGCTACAAGTCCCAATCATTTACTGGTTGGGATTTTTATTTTGATCCAAAAGGAATTATCATTTACATTTTTTGTTTTAAAAATTGGATATCTTGTTGGGGATTACTTCTTAATCGATTACACGATTTAAAAATCATAACTACTCAACTAAATCAGGTTATACGATTGGTTTCAGACCTTAGAATAGTTTACAATGATGTTTTTTATCTACTAAAAAAATACCAGTAAAGAAAAATGCCTCAAATCGAGAAGGGGTAGAAATTTTTCAATAAAAAAACGCAGGATTCTTAACGCCCTGTAGAGCTCGGAACATGTCCTACTTTCTCTTTATTGAGGATTTTTCTCTTTGTGACACCGCCTTCAACTCGTCTTGTTTTTCTTGTAAGAAATACCTACTTTTTTGTGTGTGCATACCGAATTTTTGATACGTAAAAACACCTGTTTTTAATGCAAACACTGATGAATACTGAAAATTTACTATGAAAAAAAGGAGTTATTTTTTAGGTTTGGTAATAGGAATTTTAAATCGATTTTTATGAAAAAAATTACCCTTTTAACCTGTTTAACTGTCCTATTTTGTGGTGCTTTATTCGCTCAAAAGGATAGCGCTTACGAAAAAGCCATGCAGTATTTGCGCGAGAAAGGAGAAGTAGTATTTACCTTTAAAGCCAATAGCAAACAGCAATTTTTAGAGCTCAACGAGTTTCTATCCATCAGTCACAAACGGGTTGATGAAAATGCTCTAGAAGCCGAAGCTTACGCTAATCAAGACCAGTTTCAACGGTTTTTATCCTACGGATTAGCCTATCGTGTTAGTACTGAAGGCAACGAAATTCCACAACAATACACAGCACTTTCTACGCAAGCCGTAAACGCATGGGACACCACATGGGATGCTTACCCAAAATATTCTGAATACGTAGCAAAAATGCAATACTGGGCCGCCACCTATCCAAACTTGTGTAGCTTACAAAGCATTGGCACAACAAATTTCGGCAGAAACTTGTATGTCTTGAAAATCTCAGACAATGTCGCAGCTGATGAAACGGAACCCGAATTCTTTTACACATCGTCTATGCATGGTGATGAAATTACGGGTTATGTAACAATGTTGCGTTTGATTGATTATTTATTGACCAACTACAATACTGATGCTGAAGTTACTGCAATAATAAACAATACCGAGCTGTATATTAATCCATTAGCCAATCCGGATGGCTCGTACAGAGGAGCAACTAATGATGTTTATAACGCTGTAGGATTTACGCCAATCCGTGGCAATTCTAATAATGTGGACTTGAACCGAAATTACCCCGATGCCATTGGCGGAATGCACCCTGACGGTTTGAATTATCAAGTAGAAACCACTGCTTTTTTGAATTTTGAAGCCACTCGAAATTTTGTGATGGGAGCCAATTACCATGGTGGAACAGAAGTGTTCAACTTTCCATTAGACACGTCAAATACGCCAGGAACAGGCAACTTTAGCTATCATCCACACGACAATTATTTTAAGTTTGTTGCCCAAGAATATGCGCAATTGTGCCAAACCGCAGATGGTAATTTGGATTATATGGATACCGTTTATAATGTTGGCCAATTTCCTGGTACTACGAATGGTGCCGCATGGTATTCGGTTTATGGAGGAAGACAAGACTGCAACAATTTTTTCAATCACAACAAAGAAAGTACCGTTGAAATTTCTGATTTAAAAACACCGCCAGCAAGTAGTTTACCTTTTTATTGGGACAGAAACCGCCAAGCCTTGCTCAATTACATCAAACAGTCCCATTATGGTTTACATGGAACGGTCACAGATACCAATGGAAATCCGATTCATGCCAAGGTTTACATTGGAGGTAGTTTTGATAATTTTGGATCATGGGTAGAAACTTCACCAACCAAAGGCGATTACCATAAAGTTCAAATTGCCGGATCTTATACTATCATTTTTGAAGCACCAGGTTATGTTTCTCAAACGATACCTGTTACCCTAAACAATTTTACAACCACCACTTTGAATGTAGTAATGACCGCCACTACATCGATCCCAACAGCCAATGACGCTACGATTTGTGCCGGACAAACAGCGAATTTATCCGCTACTGGAACAGGAACAATACGATGGTTCAGTAGTATCAACGCCACAGCACCACTAGCATCAACCGCCAATTATACTACTACAAACCTAAATTCAACTAGATCCTATTGGGTAGAAAGAATTACCGCTCCAGCTAATTTGGGCCCAACAATAGCTTCAGGAACAAGTGTAACAAACACAACCATTGCCAATAGATTCATCATTTTTAATTGTAACACTCCTACAAAATTGAGGTCAGTTTTTATAAATGCTTCAGCAGCTGGTCAAATACATGTTGAACTACAAAATAGTGCAGGTGTAATGCTCGAATCAAAGGTGATTCGTTTGTCTAATTCTGGCCCACAAGATATTGAGTTGGACTTTTTCTTGCCAGCAGAAAATGGTTTGCGATTGGTTTGTAGGCAAATTACGAATACCAATTTGGTCAGAGCTTCAACTGGAATAACTTACCCGATAACAAACGGAACTATAACTATTACTGGAAATAGTGGAACTGGAATTTTCTTTCCGTTTTTCAATTGGAAATTCGGTATAACTAAAAGTATAAGAGATGAAGTTGTTGTTACAGTAGTTCCGAATCCGACGAGTACTTCTATAAATCCGAATACAATAGTAGCCGGTTCGACTGACTTTACACTGACTGTAAATGGGACGAACTTTACAAATGGACAATCTATCATACGATGGAATGGTACAAATATTCCTACCACTTTTGTTAGCTCAACTGAATTGAGCGCCACAATTACCGCAGCTCAAGTAGCCAATTATGGAACGGCCAACGTTAGTGTTTTTAATACTTGTAATGCAACAGCAACTAGTGCTTTGGTTTTTAACATTACCCAACCCAATTTGGGTGCCTCTTTGCATTTTGATGGAATCAATGACCGTGTGGTAGTGGCAAACCAATCTAGCTTACAATGGGGCACTCAAAATCTGACTCTCGAAGCCAAAATTAAACTCGATGGCACACAAGCTAGTTTTGCTGGTATTCTGTCAAAGGCATCAGTTAGTGGATTTTTTAAAGGAATTCAAATGGTTATTTCGGGCGATCGACTCGGACTTGAAATTGGAAATGGTTCGAATATTTTTTATGGAACTATGCAAGGATTACTCACCAGTCAAAACCTAAACGACGGAAACTGGCACCATGTTGCTGCGGTTGTGAACCGCTCTAGCAAAAAAATTACTTTGTTTGTAGATGGTGTAATTCAAGCCAATGTGGATAGTGATTTCGTTCCCACGTTGGACTTGTCGAATAGCTTACCATTGTATATTGGTCTCGAACGTACGGGAGTTGCCCATTTTAAAGGAAATATTGATGAAGTTCGTATATGGAATCGAGCTCTTTGTGTGAGTGAAATTCAAGCCAACATGAATTGTGAAGCTACTGCCTCTCCTACATTATTGGCTAATTACCATTTTAATCAAGGATTAGATGGAGCGAACAACAATACCATTACTAGTCTACTTGATACCAGTGGTAACAACCTTTCGGGAACATTGACAAACTTTTCTCTTACTGGATCAACCTCAAACTGGATGAGTACAGCTGGAGTACCTTCTGAAATAAATTGCAATGCATTTGTAGATACCGAAGCACCCGTGCCTAGTGTAGCTATTTTACCAACTCTGAGCGCTCAATGTTCTGTAACCCTAACTCCTCCACTGGCTGTAGATACTTGCGCTGGAAATAGTATTGGAACCACTGCAAATCTGACTTACAACACGCAAGGTACTCACACTGTGGTTTGGTCTTACCATGACGGAAATGGCAACATAGCCACCCAAAATCAAACCGTGATTATTGATGACACTATTGCTCCTGTGCCCAACCTCGGTAGTTTACCAACTATTAATGCACAATGCGGAACAACAATCACTATAATACCGACAGCCTCAGACAATTGTGCGGGGACTATTACAGCTACCACCACTAGCCCGCTTACCTACAGTTCACAAGGAACATATACTATTGTTTGGTTGTATGATGACGGCAATGGAAACACAATTACACAAAACCAAACGGTGATAATTGATGATACTATCGCACCCGTGCCAAATAACAATAATTTACCACCTGTAACGGCAACTTGTTCGGCTACCTTAACTCCACCAACGGCAACAGACAATTGTGTCGGAACAATTACTGCAACTACAACAAATCCTCTGACTTACTCAAGTGCTGGGAGTTATACCGTAACATGGAATTATGATGACGGTAACGGAAATAGTTTTAGCCAAAACCAAATAGTCACCATTTCTGTTGGAGGAACAATCGCTACATTCTATGCCGATAACGATGGTGACGGATTTGGAGACCCAAGCTCTTTCATCGTTGACTGTTCGCAACCTAGCGGTTATGTAAATAATAACTTAGATTGCAATGATAATTTAATTACCTACCAAGACAATGACAACGACGGATTTGGTTCGAATGTATTGGCTCCATGTGGAGTTACCAACAACGACGACTTGAACGATAATGATCCGAATAGCAACACCCAAACCTATTACCAAGATGCTGATGGCGATGGTTTTGGAAATCCATTGG